>JAEUIE010000013.1 GCA_016795155.1 Planctomycetia bacterium
TTACGACTCGCCATGGTGGCTCTCCTCCCTCGAAGAAAGCCACTAACTTAACACAGCGTATAAGGCGTCAGTTTACCGGACGGCTACGAAAGACCTGGAGAAGGAGAACGCCCGTCTGAAGCGTTTGCTGGCGGAGGCGGAATTGGACAAGGCGATATTGCGTGAGGCCGCCCACACTAACTTCTAAGCCCGCAGCGGAAACGGCAGATGGTAACTCACGTGGTGAAGCATCTGCAGGTGAGCCAGCGGCGGGCCTGTCGGGTATGGGGAAGAATTGAAGAAAACACTTGCCACTGCCACACTCATCCAAAAGAAGTCTGAATCGAATGATAAGTGAGCTGCATTGACTCAGATACGGCAAATACAGAACGTCCAGATTCAGGCTTGGGCAAATTGTGATCTGTTCAGCACGTATTTATGGCGGATTAGAATTTTAGTTCAGAATGGTCTTAGCAGGACAACCTAATTTGATCTCCGCGTCAGCAAGAATTACCCCATTAATTACCCCAAATAATTTACCCCAACATTTTACCCCAACCAATCATCAAAAATACTCTATAATTACCGTGATATTTAGTACTCCCGACAGGATTTGAACCTGTGACCTACGGTTTAGGAAACCGCCGCTCTATCCCCTGAGCTACGGGAGCGTATTGGTACATCCTAAGAAGGATGAATCGATTGGCAAACGGGTTCGCCAGTTACACCACGGTGACTGTGATCGTTACATCCACGTTGCCTTTGATGGCATTGGAATAGGGGCACAGTCCATGCCCGGCGGCAACGACTTTCTCGGCATCTTCCTGAGAAAGACCGCCTACCTCGGCGTTCAGTTTCACAGCCAGGCCGAAGCCATTGGGAATGCTGCCAATGGTCACTTCTGATTTGATGGCGAGCGTGGTCATGGGCAGCCTCATCTGCTTGGCCATGAATTCACAGGCACCGCCAAAGCAGGCAGCATAGCCTGCTGCAAAGAGATGTTCTGGAGTGGTCGTGCCGGGCTTACCAGGTCCGCCCATCGCTTTGGGAACAGAGAGGTTGACATCAACTAAGCCATCATCCGATTTGGTATTTCCATTGCGGCCACCCACAGCGGTGGCATGAGCGGTATAGAACGGTTTGAACTCTGGCATGGGTGCTCCTATTAAGTGCTGAGTGCTTAGTCCTGAGTGCTGAGTATGAAGTCGGAATGCTGAGTATTTGCGTCATCTTTCTCCCCTCTCCCCACCGGGGAGAGGGGTCGGGGGTGAGGGGATTATTACATGGCGAAGCCCAACGATGTTATGGCCGAAGTGCTTCTCGGAGTTTATTGGCTGCTTCAGTCATGGGCAGGCGTTCCTGTTTGCCATCGTCGCGGTAGCGGATAGTGACGCTTTGATCCTGCAGGGTCTGGCCATCAATGGTGAAGCAGAACGGCGTGCCGATCTCATCCTGACGGCGATATCGCCGGCCAATGGCTCCGCCGTCGTCGTACTGCACATTCCAATCACGTTTCAGCTCGCGATAGAGTTTCTCGGCAATCTCGGGCATGCCCTCCTTATTAACCAGTGGCAGGATGGCTGCCTTCACCGGGGCCAGGCGTGGATGAAACCGCATGACGGTGCGAATTTCGCCATCCATCGTGTCTTCGGAATATGCTTCGCAAAGGACAGCCAGTGTGAAACGATCAGCCCCGGCACTGGGCTCAATGACATGCGGGATGTAACGGAATTTGGCTTTCTCTTCCTGCTCCCGTTTCTTGTCGCCCTTGAAGGCTGATTTGTCATACATAGCCCAGGCTGCTTCATCAAAATAGGACAAGTCCTTGCCCGAATGCTGTTGATGCTGGGTAAGATCGAACGCACCACGATGTGCAACACCTTCCAGTTCCTGAGGCTCTTCGCTGAAGGGGAACAGGTATTCGATATCGGTGCATGCCTTGCTGTAGTGGGCGAGTTCTTTGTCCCCTTGTTCGCGTGGCCGCAACTTCTCCGACTTGATTCCGAGCTTGGTATACCACGCCTTGCGAACATCCCGCCAGTATTCGTACCATTTCATGGATGAATCAGGCGGGCAGAAGAATTCGATCTCCATCTGTTCAAATTCACGGGAGCGGAACGTGTAGTTGCGGGGGTTCACCTCGTTGCGAAATGCTTTCCCAACTTGTGCGATGCCAAATGGAGGCTTCACGCGACAGCTATCGACTACGTTCTTGAAGTTAGTGAAAATGCCTTGGGCGGTTTCGGGGCGAAGCCAGACTTTATTGGCTTCATCTTGTATAGCACCTGCGTGGGATTCAAACATCAGATTGAATGAACGTGGAGGTGTAAGGTCACCCCCGCATGCTCTATCCGGACATTTCTTTTGACCTTCATTTACTTCAGTTAATTTACGAGCGATTCGAAGAGGCTCAGATTTAAATGCCTTTCTTTGCGTATTTGAAAGTACGATGAGGTCCTGTGCTTCCTTCTTAGATTCAGCTTCGACAGTCATTACTAAAGTCGGAGAGTATGGGTTTTGTAAGTATGGAAGTACAGTGTCAAATATTTCCCTTTGAGCAAGTGCTTCCTCAAGTGAACTGATACTATCTTTGATGCCTAATCGGTCATACAGTTCTTTCTTTTTCGGAGCTTCAATCGCAAAATCGATAAGGTCCACTATCCACAATTTATCAGCCCGATATCGTTTCCGACATTTTAGGCAATCCACCATTGGGTCCGCAAACCCACTCGCATGCCCGCTCGCTACCCATACCTTCGGGTTCTGAATGATCGCCGAGTCTAAACCCACCATCACGATCTCTTCGCCGTCTGGCCCGGGGGGTGGGTTGCGGACCATGTCGTTCCACCAGGCATCCTTGATGTTCTTTTTCAGTTCAACGCCAAGCGGGCCGTAGTCCCAAAAGCCATTGATGCCGCCGTAGATTTCACTCGCCTGGAAGATGAACCCCTTGCGTTTGCACAGCGACACAATCTTTTCCATATCCATCGGCAGGTTCCTGAGTTAAGCTGATTTAGAGAGTATAGCTATCAGCAATCAGCTTTCAGCTATCTGATGTCCAACTCATCATAAAAATCGAAACTGGTTCAAGCGGCTGGTGTTACATTGCGATAGAACAAGGTGCGAAGGAAATTCCCATGCGAATGCCCAGACATCGAAGCCAGGTACTCTGTTTCGCACTGGGGTTCTTCGGCTTGCTGTTAGCCTTCTGTCTGTTCTCCAGTGCCGGACTAGCTGACTCACCCAAAACCTCTGCATCCGCCAGCCGCGATTACACCCCCATTGCCAGCCAACTCGATCAGATCATCGACAAAGCATTGGCGGATGCCAAGGTTACGGCATCTGCCCGTAGTGATGATGCCGAGTTTATCCGCCGGTTGTCCCTCGATCTGCGGGGCAGGGTACCGACAGCCGAACAGGTGGTAAGGTTCATCGCTGATAAGGATGTCAACAAGCGCCAGAAGCTGGTGGAAGATTTTCTCGATGATCCAGAATATGGCGAGCACATGGGCATCATCTGGTATCACCGGCTCGTCAAGAAAACGATGGATAACGCTCTTATCATCTCGTACAAGTTTCAGGATTGGCTGGAGAAAGAGTTCAATAAGAACACAACTTGGGACGAACTGGTCCGCAAGATTCTGATGGCTGAAGGCGAACGGGACGACAATCCTGCCACCGTGTTCTACCTCGCCCATTCCGAAGGGAACAAGCAGCCTGAAGTGCAGCCTGCCCGTGTGGTGGCTACCACTTCGCAGATGTTCATGGGCATCAAGCTGGAATGCTGCGAATGCCATAATCACCCATTTGATGATGGCCTGAAACAGAAAGACTTCTGGGGTGTAGCGGCATTTTTCAATGGCTTGCATGCCACGCACACAGCCAAACGAGATGAAGCTGTTCCTGGAATTGTGGAACGGTTTGCACAAGGCAGGCCACGGCGTAAAGTGCAGGATGGACAACGAGAACCTGCTCCCTTTGGTGAGATTGTTATCCCCGATACCAATGGCAAAACGGAAAAAGCCCGGTATCTGTTGGGTGATACACCCTCGCTCAGCAAATCCAAATCGCCACGATTGGCCTTTCTCGATTGGCTGACCTCCAAAGAAAATCCCTACTTCTCCCGCAGCATGGCAAACAAGATGTGGGCCAACTTCTTTGGCCGAGGCATTATTGAGCCTCTCGATGACATGCGGGATTTGAGCACTGCAACCCATCCCGAAGTTCTGGAGTTGTTGAGCAAAGAGTTTGCTGCATCAGGGTATGATGTCAAGCATCTGATTCGATGCATTGTCAACAGCCAGACTTATCAGCGAACGAGCAAGCCGCTACCGGGCAACAAAAGTGACAAGGTGCTGTATAGTCATGCCCCAATCAAGGTGATGACAGCAGATATGCTGTTTGATTCATTGCAGGTGGTGCTCAATCATACGCCTACTGAAGATGACAGGCCAGGCAAACGAGCCAAGATTGCACAACAGCAACGCAAGCGCCGAGGCACGCCACGTGAACAGTTCCGGAACTTCTTCCATGCCGAGGCAGACGATGATGCCGGCGTGACCGAGGAATATGGGCACGGCATACCGCAGGTCTTGCGGTTGATGAATGACGACAAGATGAATGACATCGGTGATATTGTCAAAGAGATGATGTCACAATCCAAAACGCCGGAGCAGATGATTCAGGCACTGTATCTGCGTATCCTTTCCCGCTACGCAACCAGCAAGGAAGTGGAACGCATGAAGAAGTACTTGAAGCAGGATGTTATTCCCGCCCGTGCCTATCGAGATATGTTCTGGGCGTTGGTGAACAGTTCGGAGTTTGTGTTTAATCACTAACTCGAATTGGCTTACTCACCTCTCCCTCCCGGGGAGAGGGGCTGGGGGTGAGGGGATATTCTGATGGCGCAGCCCTTCGTATTGTGTGAATAGAATCATGACACGAAGGGCTTGCGCCATGTGATAAAACCCCTCACCCTAACCCTCTCCCCAATGGGGAGAGGGAACTCCGCGAGTCATTAAGCTCAATCGAAGATGCAGATGAGGAAAAAGTTATGTTTCAAATGTTCAATACACCTGGTTCCCGCCGTGATCTGCTCAAGATGGCATCACTGGGTGCATTGGCTTTGCCGACATCAGGCTGGCTGCCTCAGTTGGCATGGAGCCAGCAGGCAAAAGGAAAGGCCAAGCCGCAGCACAAAAGCTGCATCCTGCTCTTTATGACCGGTGGCGCGAGTCAGATTGATACGTTTGATCCCAAGCCGGAGAACAAAACCAGCGCGTTCCAGGCGATCAATACTTCGGTACCGGGCATCCAGATTGCTGAGACACTCCCTCACATGGCCAAGGTGATGCAGCATTGTTCGCTGCTGCGAGGCATGAGCACCAAGGAAGGTAGTCATGGCCGGGCTCGATATTACATGCACACCGGCTTTCGGCAGGGTGCAGGTGGTCTGACGTATCCAAGTCTGGGGGCAATCGCATCTGCAACGCTCGGTTCGCCGGAAGATACGCTGCCCAATTTCGTTTGTATCGGCGGGCAGACATTTGGTGCAGGTTATCTGGGGCCAGCTCACATGCCCCTGGAAGTACGCGATCCTGCACGGGGTGTTGAGAACCTCAAGCCCAGCGATAACATGGTGGCATTTGATCGCCGTCGTTCTTTGCTTGAAGAAATTGAACAGGGCTTTCTGAATCGGGAACAGTTACCTGCGGGGGAGGCTCATCGCAAAACTTACCAGCGTGCTGCAGGATTGATGCACTCAGCCAAGGCACGTGCATTTGATTTGGACAAGGAACCTGCACATATTCGCGAAATGTATGGTAGAACTTCGATGGGTAATGCCTGTCTGCTGGCTCGTCGCCTGGTGGAAGAGGGAGTGACCTTTATCGAAATCCCCATGAATGGCTGGGATACGCATCGTGACAATACAGGCCGTATCAAAACCCTGTGTGGACAGCTTGATAAGCCGATGGCTGCGCTGATTGCTGATTTGAAACAGCGAGGATTGCTCGATTCCACGCTTGTTGTCTGGATGGGCGACTTTGGCCGTACTCCAACACTTGGCAAGCAGGGCGGTCGCGATCACTTCCCCCGAGCTTGGACTACCATGCTGGCTGGTGGTGGCATCAAGGCTGGGCAAACCATCGGAAAAACCAACGCCCAGGGCACCGATGTGACAGATAGGCCTATCAGTGCTGTTGATTTCATGGCGACAGTCTGTTCAGTTCTAGAAATCGATTACAAGAAAGAGTTCCACACGCGCGATGGCAGACCCATTCGGCCTGTGGATAAAGGCGAAAAGCTGATCACTGAGTTGTTGTAATTGCATTTGGTAAACTTTGACGATTACCGAAACTTGAACGCCTGCGGTCACTTCTCCGCGCAGGTAAAGATATCGTGAACTTCCTGCCAATCGTTCCTTGCCAACTCTGCGTTGTCCTGTTCGTCAGGAATCGCTGAAGTTTTTCATCACGAGTTGCTTGCAGCCTGGTCTGCGGGCATGATTAACAACAGACCGCAGGGGAATTGCGCGGTTAACACATGGCGTTTGCATGGAGGAAGTACGCCGGGGGGAAGTCCCATGAACATGCGACGAATTTTGTTGGGTACGCTGTTAGCAACTCTGGTTTTATCAACCGGGTGCTTTTTCTCCAGGAATAAGTGCGGTCGATACAATCGACACCATGACAGTGGCTTCAGCACGGGCATGGCATCAGGCTGCAATGAATGCTCAGGCTATGCCAACACAGAAATGTTTGGCACGCCAGTGCACAGCAATGCCATGCTGCAGGCTCCTGGTCAACAGCAGATTGATGAACGCCTGAACGCACCAGCCAAGCAGAATCCGTATGAAGGCCCAGCCAAGAAGTAATGGGCGTCAGGTTGCCATAGGTGCCAGTTGTTCAACTGGTGCTGTCATGCGGTCGTTCAACTGAACGCGCTGAGTGGTGATGCGGTATGCCTGTTTCTGCACTTCTTCAGCCAGTGCCAGGTAATCTTCCGCGCCGTGACTGTTCGGCGCGTAGTCAAAGATAGATTTCCCGAAACTGGGGCACTCGGCCAGTTTGATATTTCTTCGAACACGGGTCGCGAAGACTTCAGCCTTCGCCCAGGGGCTGGTGGTCCCGCGACTCTTTTCGAGAAACGCTTCCAAATCGCGAATGATTTCACCCGCCAGCCGTGTCGTCGATTCATACAGACATAACACAATACCTGTTACAGAGAGTGAAGGGTTGATGCGCTTGGCGACCAGCGAAGTGGTCTCCAGCAGCTTGCCCAATCCGTGCAGTGCCAGGTAATGAGGCTGCAGTGGAATAAAGACCTCATGGGCACAGGCCAGTGCATTGAGGGTGAGCACGCCCAGTGAAGGGCCACAATCCATCAGTAGATAATCAAACTTCGTGTTGTCGGATAATTCCTGATCCTGCTCCAGAAGATCACGTAGAATCACTTCCCTGCCGACTACACCGGAGAGTTCCATTTCTGCAGCCGCCAGGTTGATGTCTGCCCCCATCAGCCAAAGACGTTCACTGATCGATTGTCGAACCGATTCGAGAGGTACATTTTCCACCAAGGCATTGTACATGGAGGGCCGGGTGCCATCAGGCTCCATGCCCAGATGCGCGGAAGCATGTGCCTGGGGATCAAGATCAATGATGCCTACCCGTTGGCCGGAACGCGCAAGTGCCGCTGCCAGGTTTACCGTGGTGGTGGTTTTCCCCACGCCGCCTTTTTGATTGATGACTGCGATCCGTCGCATGGTATCTGTTTCCTTGGTGTGGAAGCGACAAAGTTATCACACAACAGGTTTGAATGTCTACCTCAACCATAGTGGTGCATCAATATCCAAACTGGACAATCGAATGAACACAGATAGAGTTGCAGCATGACATGTCTACCTGTTTTTGAGTGTGATGGCTGTGGAGCCTGTTGCCGAACGTTTCCCATCTACGTTACCGAAGCCGATGCGATTCTCGAACCACGTATTCACCAGGAAGGCTGCAGGAATACCAACAGCACGCGATACCCCATCACCTTGTTTCCGTTG
The DNA here is from genome assembly GCA_016795155.1 of Planctomycetia bacterium. Lineage (NCBI taxonomy): Bacteria > Pseudomonadati > Planctomycetota > Planctomycetia > Planctomycetia bacterium. The sequence goes on from JAEUIE010000013.1 coordinate 8,030, forward strand.
CCATTTCACGAAGCATGCTGTTTCCTTGATTCTGAACAACGCTGTGCCATTTATTCCACACGACCAGGTATCTGCCGCGAGTTGGCAGCGGGCTCGGAGCAATGTCAGCAGGCCAGGCAAAGGCAGGGTTTGCCTGAACTGCTCCCTTCAGAGAAGTGAAAGCAGTAATCTGTCGATTCAATTTCTTAACAGGTTTGATTTGCACCACTGATGATAGGCTTCTCCCGGCCCAATGAGATCAGTGCTAGGCCCCATCTCCTTCATTAACGGTCCACTGGTGTTAGCAATCTGTTTGAGTTGCAAGACAGTGAGTGGTGTAGGGCCTGTTCGTGTCTGAAACTGGATATCGCCCTCTATCGACCTGGTGTCTTTCATGTTCCAGAACTCCTGCCATTGAGCGACATTCTTCAACTCCGCTGACTGGGAGATGTTTAATTCCGCCATTTTGATCTGTGAAGTTCTGAGAGCAGACAGATAGTCAGTGTGCTTGCGATAAACGTTGGAATCTTCAGACCAGGAGACAACCGCTTTGCCCAGATCACGAATCGTTTCCGGGTGGTTGATATCGAAAGGGTTTCGAGGCAAGGTGAGAACTGTCAACGGGTGTGTACAATCGACGATATTTCGGAAGGCTTTGACAGGAAACGAAAACCTTGGATTAAGCTCGACAAAAACATTGAGCACTCGTTCCCCCGAAAATATGTTTCTGGCAAGGTAAATCCCTTTGCGGACAATATTGGCCATGTTGGGAGGCCGCCCAATATTCATGATCGCACGACATTCGATAACATTGTTCTCAAGATGAACGGGAGAACTGGACACTTTCCAGGCCAGGCAGCACCCATTTGGTGAAACGATATGACAGCGTTCTATAACGACATCCTGACCAGTGGATCCTATGCAGGCTGTTGCATCACCACTGACAATACGACAATTCAAGATGGATAGTTTCCTATTGGATGAATACAAAATAGCCCGCTGCGAAGGGTCATCCATCTTGGTGACCGGAGCCTTCAGCGGCCAGTAGATTTCAATCCCTTCTAGAGTCAAATCAGAATTAGTCGAGAGAAATTGACGAAAGTTTCCATTCCCCGTGGTCTCCGGAATGAATCGAGGGTGAGAGCCTGGTGCTGCTCGGACTGTCATATTCTTATTTTCGATTCTGATTGTCGGAGTGGAGAAGGGACCGTCGCCATGAATGATGATTGTGCCTTTCTCGGAAACTGCATCAATGGCTTCTGCCAGTGAAGGGTATTTTCTTTCGTCTCCCACTATCTGAAATCCCTGAATAACGGCTTCCGCTTGTGTTGCGTGACTTGTCAGAACTTCCTGTTGACGCTGTACTAGAAAGATGATGGCTGCGATGCAGATGCCTGAAAGCAATAAGGTGGAAATCAGGATGACTGGATTCCAGGTTCTTCTGCTGTTATTTGCGCTTGTTCTGACAGGCAGTATGCTGTTTCGTTGTTCAAGCAAATCTGCCAATTCTGCTGCTGAACTGATGCGATTCTCCGGCTCCTTCCGAAGAAGAGAATGGACGATACTGCAAAACCATTCTGGCAGCTCCGGATTGATTTCATGCAATGGTTTCTCATTGGCTGAGCGAATCTGATTCAGCAGCACAAATGGGGAATCGGCTTTGAAGGGCAACTCTCCACTACTGGCCTGATATAGAACCACTCCCAGGCTAAAGAGGTCAGAACGGGCATCGAGAGCACTGTCGGTTGCCTGCTCAGGCGACATGTAGGCAGGGGTACCCGCCAGCATGCCAACTCGTGTCAGCGATTCATTCCCCAGATGCTTGGCAAGCCCGAAATCGGTGATGCGGGCATTGCCTGTCTCACTGTCCAGAAGAATATTCCCTGGCTTGATATCCCGATGAACCATTCCCCGGTCATGTGCTGCGGATAATCCACGCGCCACCTGCTGGCCTATTCGCAATACTTCTTCGAATGGCAGCACTTTCTGCCGAGTCAGCCTTTCAGCCAGTGATTCTCCATCTACATACTGAAGAACAAGGAACGGAATGCCATCTGCTTCACTGATGGCATGAATGGCTACAACATTTTCATGAGTCAGTGCAGCTGCGGACTGAGCTTCACGCACAAAACGGTTCTTGGCTTCCGGTCGTTCGAGCAAATGAGGCGAAAGTACTTTAACGGCAACAGTACGATTCAGGATCGAATCGAGTCCTTCGAAGACCACCCCCATGCCGCCCCGGCCAATGACTCTACGAATTTGGATGTTTCCCAGCCTGCCGAGGTAACCCGGCAAGAGCGTTGGCTGTAGTACAGGTAGTGTCGCCTTGCTGTGTTCTGATGAGGCAGGTGTTGAAAACAGTGCAACGGATTGTGATGATTCAGTGATCAGTTGATCCATCACCCGTTTCAAATGGAATGAAGAAGTAGGCGGTTGAGATGAAACACTTCCGAATACTGATCCAAATTCTGTCACTTGAGCTACAGCTTCCAGGCGTTCTCGACATGTGGGGCATCGAGAAAGATGTTCATCCAGTTTTCCCTGTTCATTTTCTGGAAGAATGTCCGTCAGCACCTGTGTCAACATCGAGTCGGTAGGGCATTGATTCACTGCTGGTCTCCCTGAACGAACTCGACTTCCTGTCGAATACGGGCTGTTATCCTGCTGCGGGCTATGTACACAGCACCGGTGGACATGTTTAATTCTTTGGCGACAGTATCAATTTCCTGGCCATCGACTACAGTTCGCCAGAAAGCCTGCCAAGATGCTTCACGAAATTCAGGTTGCACTCGCTTGGCTGCCCAGTGAAACAAATGCAATTGATATTCTTTGTCCCACTCGGCTTCGCTGGAGCCTTCATCGGGATGTTCAGCCAGAAGATCACGTACTTCGGAATCGCCAGTGCCTCGATTGCGGCTCGCTTTACGAGTGGTGAATTTCCGAATTTCATTTCGGGCAACGGTAAAGAGCCAGCCCCGGAAAGAACCCCGGGCTGGCTCATAAACAAACTCCGGCGCAGCACGCAGAACCAGGCGAAGAATGTCCTGAGCCAGGTCTGCAGCGTCTGCATCCTGGAGCCTGTTCTTCATCGCATATGAATGGAGCAACGGAGCGTAGAGTTGTACAAACTCAGTCCACGACTGGCTGTCCTGCGGATCACGGATGCGCATCAGAAGGCTGGCACGCGTTTGCATAAATCCTTCCGATTTGCTCCGTGAAGAATGATTCAGCACTGAATGACTTGCCTGATATGCTACATGCAAGAGTCTTCAACCTCCAGAACAATTATCGGTGAGTTGGCACTTCCTCGATTCTGAACGATTATGTGAATCAGGCAATTGCTGTAGCAGCAGAAGGTTCGGTACTACGAAGCAGAAATGCCAGTCCGCCAGCCACTATCATCTGTCCGGAAAAGACTAGGCTGGGAGGAGCCAGCAAACCGGGAATCAACGAACATGCAATCAGTGCCACCCCGGCATACTTTGGTTTCAATCTGTTAAGATGCAACATTACCAGGCAGGCCATGCCGACCACAGCGCCGAGCAGCAGAAGATACGATGCAGTGACGTACTTATTAAGCTCAGCCAGTTTGCTGCTCATGTTTGCGGATGCAGCTTTACTGTTGCTTTGCTGCAAGCTGCGTTCATATTCTTCGAGCTTTTTAACAGTATCGGCATTCGCTGATGCATCACTCAGCCATTTCATCCCAACTAAACCGGCACCAAGAGCACCGAGAAATCCAAGAATCAGTACTGCTATCTTCACGACAAACTCCTGTGGATGAACCTGATAAAGCAGGTATCCACAGGAGCGAATGATCTTTCAGGAAAATTGATAACGACCTAACGCATTTCGGCCTCTATCTTTACAGCGGTTTTGTTGTAGGTGTTCTTTTGAATTTCCAGCCTTAGTACCACGGCATTCTGGGTAAATCGCATTAACCCCTTTCCCTGTTGTTCAGCTTCTTTCCAACCCAGTTTTGTCAGTTCCTTGCGATAAAAAGCCTCGGTGTCACCCAGGCTCAAAGAAGTAGTCAGATTCATGAAGTGATACCGTTCAGGATCAACCTTGGCGCCTTCAGGCATGGGCAGCTTGCGAATATCCACATTGCCATGATTCATGAGTGACAATTCGGTAACGCCTTCTTTCTTGTCTCGCTGTGCACTGAAATGCAGCAGGTAACCCTTCTTTTCAAAATAAAGTAGCGCCAGTGTGTCGGTTTCCACCATGGGTGTCAGTTCAGTAAAGCCAGCGGCTTTCATTTGCTGACGGTAAAACTTGACGGCATCTTCCAGTGAATCTGGCACTTGATAGGCGGTACCAATAGGTAGCGATACCAGCTCTTTCTGAAATTTCGCCTTGGCTGCTTTCTCCATTCGAGGCAGTTTCATGATGTTGATAACTTCCATCGCTTCTTTCATGGTGCCTGGCTTGGAAGAAGTGCCAGTAGATACGGTGCTGGCGACTTCTGATGCACTCATGTCGTGTTTGATACCGGAAGTGTAGGTGACTTCAGATTGGTCTGCCTTCTTGACGATGACCAGCGTGCACTCGATGGCATTCTGTCTAAATTGCAAAACGAAGCGACCTTCCTTGGCCCAGGTGTCAAACATGTCATTGACTTCTTCCTTCCAGCCTTGTTTGGTCATGAACTCCCTGCAGAACTTCACGACTGCATCTGCAGGCTGCTTGGTGAAATAATAAACCGCACCTTTGTTGCTGGTTTTTACATCAGCATCGTCGGCTTTGGGAAACTGGCTGACATCCACATTACCGAAGTTCATCAAGGTGATGGCTATGGGTTCTTCAGGTTTAGTTCGATAGCCGGAAACACTGAGACGAAAGCCATTCTTTTCCAGGACGACACTCAGATAATTCTTCTGATCCGAAGCGACAGAGGTGTCCTCCTTCCAGCCGAGTTTGGTGAGTTGCTGGCGATAAAACTCGGCGGCCTGCTCATAGGTTCCCGGAGCCTGAAAGCTCATATGATTGAATCGTTTCTGGATCCTGCTGGCGTCAGGCAATAGCGGCATGGTTTCCCAGTCAACCGCTTCCTTGACCTGCTGAACGGTAGCAGGTTTGGCCGTATCCTGACAGTAAACGGCTGATGCATAACTCAATACCATCAGCAACATAACGATCTTCTTCATGTTCAGGCTTCTCCAGTAACCACAAAGCCAGTTTTCCACTGACAACTATATGCGATAGAATAGCACATTTCCCCCGTGAGATTCGCCAATGTTGGAGAATTACCGGCAGGCAGCCCAGGCATTGAAGGAAGCTGATGCGCTCCTTATTGGTGCAGGGGCCGGCATGGGGGTGGATTCCGGCTTGCCTGATTTCCGAGGAGATGCAGGCTTCTGGAAAGCCTACCCCATTCACTATGGAAGATCGTTCCACGAACTCGCCAATCCTCGCTGGTTTCGCTCCGATCCTGCACTGGCCTGGGGGTTTTATGGCCATCGGCTTAAGCTCTATCAGGCTACTGTGCCGCACGAAGGCTTCGCCATACTGTTGAATTGGGCTGAACGGATGCCTGCAGGCTATTTTGTCTTTACCAGCAATGTCGATGGCCACTTCCAGAAAGCAGGTTTCGATGCCGAGCGGATATTTGAATGTCATGGCTCCATCAATTTCCTGCAGTGTCAGAAACCTTGTCATGAAGAAATCTGGCAGGCAGATGCATCGACATTCGATGTTGAGATGAATACACTGCGTGCCGTCGGCCAACTGCCTGTTTGTAGATCTTGTCAGCTGATAGCCAGGCCAAATGCGTTGTTGTTTGGTGATGGTCACTGGCTCGATATCCGTAGTCGTGAGCAAGCGAGCCGATATTCGCAATGGTTAAGACAAGTGCAGGGCAAATACGTCGTCGCCATCGAGTTAGGTGCGGGTACTGCCATCCCGACGGTTCGTTATGAATGTGAAGCTAGGGCTTCTACTCTGATTCGGATCAACCCGCGAGAAGCGGAAGTGAGAAATGGCGGTATTTCTCTTTCATTTGGAGCGTTATTGGCATTGAAGTCTATCAACGAACTCATGTAATCGTCTGTCACAAGGAGTTTCCATGTCGGCTATCACATACTTCATTCTCATGCATTTGGTTTTTCATCCAACCCAGGATAACGTGGACAAGACAAAACAGGAACTCATTGCAGCAGACCGCGAATTCTGCAAGACGGTCACCGCAAAAGGCATTGATGGCTGGATGAGTTTCATGGCCAGCGATGCAGCCAGGCTTGGGCCAATAGGCAGCAAGTTTGTTACCGGTGCTGTCAACATCCGCAAGCAGGATAGTCCACTGTTTGCCAATCCACAGGTGAAGTTGTTATGGGAACCTGTTGATGCCCATGCATTTGCTGATGGTAGATCGGGCATCACCACAGGTAAATACCGGCTGGTCGAAAAATCTGCCGATGGGAAGGAAACAACAAAATCCCAAGGCGCCTACGTCACCACCTGGCGAAAGGATACAGCAGGCTGGAAGGTGATCTTTGATACGGGGGTGCCGGAGGAGAGGAAGTAACAGGTTTGATTTAAGTATTAACGGCAAGTACGCCGTCCGTTGAGTACTCCTGTATTCTTGAAATGGTCTTTTCCAAAAAGCCTGACTGCAACGTAATAGATGATTGCAATGACTGGTCCAGCTTTTCGAAGTAAACACCTATAAAAACATCTATCGAAAAATGCTCTATCTTCTTCAATTCCTCCTTCATCATAATCGAGGTCATGTTTGCAACAGCAGACCGCCCACCAGCCATCAGGAGAATAAGAGCAATGGTCTACTGATGAATCACAGAGTGGCTGAAGATGTTTCAGTTCCTGGTGCTTTTCCAGCATCTTTACCTGGCAGGCAGACAAATAGAAGTGGAAGAGAACTTTCGACATCAGCTTGACTCGCCTGCGGTGCAGGATACTTGCTTTCGACTTGTTTTTGATCAAATCTTTCTGGTTCCAGTAATGAGCAAAATCAATGCAGTCTCGATTTCTTATGTACCGCATAGCTAACGACTTACCACGTTCATCTTCCATCATCAACCATTCTTCAGACTCTAGGCCAAAGACGCGGAAGGCACTTGGTTCCAGCGACAAGAGGGGAAAAGTTGCTCGGACGATCTCCCTTCCGTCTTTAGTTGAGACAATAATTTCCTGGGCGGTATTCGTTGTCGATGATCCGAAACTGTACGACTGCTTGGCCATGGTAACTCCTCTTCTTGAATGTTCAAATAAAGTTCTGCTATCAACAAAGCGTAATTCCCCATCGATCAATGACAGGTTTCTGGAATTTATTGAAGGAAAATTCTGGGGTGCAATGGTTACTCGGTAGATAAGAAATCGCACGATCCAAGACGTGCGATTTCCATGGCAACAGCATACACTGTATGAAGTGAGGACTTTACCAAGATACGCGATTCTTACGCTTTCAGCGTCTCATCGTGTCTGCCGTGACTGGGTGGCAGATCACCCCGATGTACATTGGCTAGCGCTGCTTTTGCACCAGAGCGTTTCTCTGCATCATTGTCTTCCCATTCAATGCTCACTGCACCGTCGAATCCGGCGCGGTTGAGTTCGATCATGATTTCTTCAACACTATTGGCATCACGCTGGGTGCCTGCGGTGACGAAGTTCCAGCCGTTCAGTTTGGAACCCATGGGACGATGGCCACCTAAGCGGCCAGCTCTGGTGTGTTCCTTGGCGACCCAGACACCTTTGATGTGGGCGCAGTGGATGTGTTCGCCATATTCACGAATGAATTCCACCACCGAGACGCCTTGCCATTCCATGTGGCTGCCATCGAGGTTGAAGCCGACGACCTTGTCGTAACCGGCTTTATGCATGAAGCGGAGGTAGTCGCCTGCTGATTCGAGATCGCCCATCGCCCGTTCGCTGGGGTGGCATTCGAGGTCAAAGGTGACGCCAAGCTGTTTGCACAAATCGAGGAACGGAGCGAAACGCTCAGCGATTAACTCAAGCGAAACGTCAATGGCATCAGGAATAGCATGGCCACCAATGCTCTTGGGGCGCGGGGGAAATTCAAAGAAGTGGCTCCAGGCATGGGCGGGGGAGCCTGTGAAGCCAGGGAGGCATACTTTGCGATCCTGCAGTTTGCCCAGATGATGGGCGAGCCGGGCGGTGGCGCATAGTGCATCCAGTGATTGTTGGTGGATCAACTTGCCTACTTCTTCGGGCACATAGTAGGGGTTTTCTCTAGGCGGATTCTTTCCCGATGCTCGCCACTTCTTGTACGCTTCCACGGCCTCCCCGCCACAGAATTGCAGCGTCTTGGCAGATGGTTCATCGCCCAGTGCCTGGCCCTGAAGATGTACTGCAACGGTGAAGATTTCCAAACCGCGTTTCTTTGCCTTCGCCACTCGTTCGGCAGCATAGGCAGCAGCGCCGGCATCGGTGGCGCACTTGGCGAGGTCGAGTTCCCACGATGCTTCTTCCCAGCCATCGAACCCAGTCTGAGCGATGAAGTCGAGCCACTGATCTTCAGGGATGTCGCCGAACTGGCCACGAACCAAGCCGATCTGATGATAGGAATGTTTGCCGTTACAATGCGATTTGGTCTGGTGGAAACCCATAGTTGCTCTCAGCCGTCAGCTATTTGCTTTCAGCTTCCTTTTACAAGTTACGAAGTTGTCACGAAGAGTATGAGGTTTGTTACTGACAGAGTCAACAAACTTCTTATCAACTTTGAATCATCTGAAAATGGTTGATTACGGTGGCAGACTGGATGCCTTTTGAAAAATCGTTCCAGTACGATCTGCCAGTTGCTGTCTGGTTGGCATTTTCCATGGTGCTTTGAATGGTGGCTTGGTTGCACTACCGGGAGTATTTAACGTGGTTGTGTTGGTAGTTTTTGTCTGACCGGTTTGCGTCAGAGTTCTGTTGCTTGATGTCGAAGGCTTGAGGGTAACTGTTTCACGCTTCCTTGTGGTCGGAAAACTGCTGCGGGGATGTGCCAGCACAAGTAAATCACTGGTAGTCAAAGTGGGGGCTGAGGCCTTCATTAACACCACCATGCCTGCAAAGTAGGCTGCTGCATTAGAAGCGCCGGTGCTGGTCAGGCCGTTGGTGAAGGTTGCCCGGGCATCTTCAATAATCACATCGGGCTTGCGACGATGATCTGCCGTTGCTCCACTTGAACTGGCCAACGTGGTATCGCCAACGGTAAGAACCAGGGGATTGTCGGCAGGCGGATAGATTTCCCCTTTGCCGTTGTAATCAATGAACGGCACCGCTTCGATGGCTTCGCCAGTCTTGGGATCAGCTGCTTCATCCCGGCTGGCCTGCACCAGCACCCGCAGGCGATCTTCATTTCGCCAGGCACCGGGTGTACTGGTTCGAATTTTGATTCGATACTCGCCTGCTGGCAGATCGTTCAGTTGAATGCGTTCACGTGGATTACGCGATTCTCCCTGCCGGGCTGGTCGATTGGTAACCTGCTTCAATTCGGAAGATGCTATCCGCAGTCCCTTGTTGTTTTCCACAAACAGATCGAGGTCTTTGAAGGTGCCTGCATCTTCTACCGAGCGGTAATCATTCCAGGTCAATGTGATGGTAATGGTGTTCTCATCCAGACGGTTGCGAAAGCGGAGAGCGTTTGGATCGGGCCTGCCTGCAAAGTAAAGCTCACCGGTATTGCTGGGTGTGACCGGCCCTTCGTAGGTTCGCCTGCCATAGTTGCCGGCGGCATTGATCCAGATGATGCCTGCTGAAAGAGCTTCGCTGACTACCTGATTGAGAAAACCCCGGCCATCACCATTGCCTGCACCTTCAAACACGCCGCTGAAGAGAATAATGTCAACCTGTGCTTCGATGGCATATTTCACCGCTCGGCGAAACAGCGTTGGTCCATTGGCATTTAATAGATAGAACCGCGGTCCTTTTGGTTGATGTCCGGTGACGCCCCAGATGATCTGGGCCATGAATCGGCCATGTGTATTGCCGGGAGCAAAAGGCTTGCTGTAAGCTGGATCGCCCAGTTGGTGCTTTTCAATGAATGCTTTGTCGTAATGTTCAACGATCACCGTGCTGGCTGGCAGATAGGTCCGTTTGCCATCCATGCCATCAAAGCCATAATCCAGAATGGCGATCTTGATGTTATCGATGCGAGGCAAGTCTAGATAATCTTTGCTGATACCCAGTTTCTGGTGAACCAGATCAATGTTGGCAAGTCGAGCAACGGCGGTTGACTCCTGAGCAGATAGGTCGCCAAGTAACTGTGCACATAGCAATAGCATTGCGGCAAGGCGATTCATTACTCATGTCCCACATATGAAACAAAGCCGTTGGAGACCCAACGGCTCAGTAAGCGAAAGTACGTTACCAACAGTATCCGCCACCCCATCCATAACCGCCCCAATATCCACCCCAGGGTCGGTAATAACCTACGCTAACTCCCCAGCCGCCGAAATAGGGCCGGTAATATCCGCCCCATCCCCAACCGCCGTAGTAAGAACGATATCCACCACCCCAGCCCCAGCCATATCCGCCGCGCCATCCCCAGCCACCGCGCCAGCCCCAACCACCCCAGCCATAGCGCCGCCACGATTGCGTGGGTGATTCGCTATCCAACTCACTTGTTGTGCTATTTGAATCTACAGCCTGTTTGCTAACTGCAGGAAGTGTGTTCTTTTTCGCCGATGTATCGTTGTCCATCTCACCGGCTGATAGAGGTACCACCATCCCCAGTGCTACTGCCAGACTGAAAAGAGATCGTAACATGTTGCGACTCCTGAACATGTATAAGCCATCTTCTAACGAGAGTACTCTCGATGTAAACAATAAACAAGTGAGTTCACGAAACTTGCGCTGCAGTTCTAGTCCTGTACACAAGAACCCAGGCGAAGCCTAGGACAATCAACATCTGCCCGGGGCCGTAGGTTGCCCAGACCAGAAATCGAAGTTGCGGGGTGCTGCCTTGAAACATTTCCCAGGCAATAACGCCATCGCTGAAAAGAAACAACATGGCTCCGAGTGCAGACCAGATAAACTGCCTGTTCTGAATCGCCAGTGCCGAAGTGACACCAGCGGTGGCGGCGAGCAATGCACCATACGCCAATGCAGGGATATGCAGGGGAAGATGTTGATCACTGCGATTGACGATGAAAATCCAGATGAGGATGCCGATGACCTGCCAGGCTAATATCGCGAGCCACCACAGGGCATTGGCAGGTATTTGAAAGTATCGGCGTGCCAGCAGCGCACCATAGATGTACGCCAGATGCCCGATGCCAAAAAACAACATGCCACCGATGACAGGGCTGGGGAAGAACTTGAACAACCCCGCCATCGCACAATCGCCCAGAAAGCCGAAAAACATACCCACCGCAATGCAGACCGCAATGCGCCGAGGTGCGGCAGCAGTTTTGAAGACGGTGTACCAGGCAGCCAGAACCAAAATGAAACTGCTGGTCAGTTTCATCGAGGGCAGGGTACTGAAATGCTCTTTATCGAGCCATTGCAGATCGAGAAGTAAGCCTGTGCCGAGAGTGAAGAGCCACAGGAGCAAGAGTAAATAGTACATTGATGATTCTGGTTAGTAGTCATCACGCTCTGTCGCGTTGACGGAGTGTGCTGGTTGAGAAGTAAAAGCAAAGTCTATGGTATGAATGGTTTTACTTGCGTGACCTCTTCACACTACCAACATTGAAATTGTTCATCCACAAAAGCGAATTTGGCTGCATTCTCTTGATTCTAAGACAGAGATCGGCTTATGCCTGATTGTGTATGGGACCATCTGGCTATATAGTTCTGGACTGATCAAGCCCCTTCGATGCTAATGTAAGCAATTACTCTTGAGGACAAGGAAGGGGGTCTAATCAGTTTTTTTTTACTTAAGTAATGACTGCGTCATTGGAATTTTCATTGAAGAAACAAACACTTTTCTCAATTACATGTATCTGCCAGTTTGACAGCGACTCCCAATCGATATTACGCAATTCGACAAATGTATCCATAAATCGTTATCTAGAAACACGTTGTAATCTATAGAGTTGATTTGGCCTACTAATTGCTCTTACATTTTCATCAGAACACAGTTCTCAATTTGGATAGAAAATGAACCCCAACAAAATGACAGAAAAAGTACAGGAAGCATTACAGGCGTCACAGAGCCTGGCGTTACGTCGTGGCCATCAGCAAATTGAAGTTGAACACCTTTTTCTGACCCTGTTGCAACAGGAAGAGGGGTTGGCTGCAGCCATATTGAACAAACTCGGAGCTAATGCCAAGGCCATTCAGGCTCGTCTGGAAATGGAACTCGACAAGATTCCGAAAGTCAGTGGGGGAGGCGATCAGGTTTTTCTATCTGGCCGCTTGAATCGACTGCTGGCAACTGCCGAAGATGAAGCCAAGAAACTGAAAGATGATTTCATCTCGGTAGAGCATTTGTTGCTTGCGATGATGAACGATACCGGAGCCACCGGCAAGATTCTGAAGGAAGCCGGGCTGAACCGTGATGACATCTTGAAAACCCTCAAAGAAGTGCGAGGATCGCAACGCGTGACATCCCAGAACCCGGAAGGCACCTATCAATCGTTGGAGCGGTATGGCCGTGATCTGACCGACCTCGCAGCTAAGGGCAAGGTTGACCCTGTCATTGGGCGCGATGAAGAAATTCGCCGTGTGATACAAGTACTTTCGCGACGAACTAAAAACAATCCGGTGCTGATTGGCGAACCTGGTGTTGGCAAAACCGCTATCGTGGAAGGATTGGCACAGCGTATTATCCGTGGCGATGTCCCCGAAGGCTTGAAAAACAAGCGAGTTGTCGCACTGGATATGGGCGCGCTGATCGCTGGAGCTAAGTACCGTGGCGAATTTGAAGAACGTCTGAAAGCTGTCCTGAAAGAAGTACAGGAATCAGCAGGAGACATCATTTTATTCATTGACGAAATGCACACGGTGGTGGGTGCAGGCAAAGCTGATGGGGCTATGGATGCAGGCAACCTGCTCAAACCCATGCTGGCACGAGGCGAGTTGCACTGCATCGGCGCTACCACGCTCGATGAGTATCGCAAACATGTTGAGAAAGATGCAGCACTCGAACGTCGCTTCCAGCCGGTCATGGTCGATCAACCCAGCGTGGAAGATACGATATCGATTCTGCGCGGCCTGAAGGAACGTTACGAAGTGCATCACGGTGTACGAATTCAGGATGCGGCTTTGGTAGCTGCTGCCACGCTTTCCAATCGATACATCACCGAACGTTTCCTGCCTGATAAGGCAATCGACCTGGTCGATGAAGCTGCAGCCAAACTGCGCACCGAAATCGACTCTCAACCCACTGAGTTGGACGAAGCCAATCGCCGGTACATGCAACTCGAAATCGAAAGGCAGGCACTGAAGAAAGAAAAAGACGCTGCTTCCAAAGACCGACTTGCCAAGCTGGAAAAGGAACTCGCAGACATCAAGGAGAAAACGCAATCACTGCAGGCACGCTGGCAAACGGAAAAATCTGCGGTACAGTCGCTGCGGAGCTTGCGGGAGAAGATTGATGAGACCAAGCAGCAGGTGGATGTCGTTACCCGACAGGGCGATCTCTCCAAGGCTTCGGAACTCAAATACGGTGTGCTCCCTCAATTGGAATCACAATTGAAAGATGCGGAGTCCAAACTCTCTTCCCTGGAGCAAGGCAGCAGACTGATCAAGGAAGAAGTGGATGAGGAGGATATTGCCCGCGTCGTTAGCCGTTGGACTGGAGTTCCTGTCACTAAGCTGATGGCGGGAGAAGCACAGAAATTGCTCAGCCTGGAAGATGACCTGCATAAACGGGTAGTTGGCCAGGAAGATGCAGTACGGGCTGTTGCAGAAGCTGTGCTGCGTGCCCGTTCAGGATTGAAAGATCCACAGCGACCCATTGGATCGTTCCTGTTCCTGGGACCTACTGGCGTAGGCAAAACTGAACTGGCCCGAGCCTTGGCGGAAACCCTGTTCGATGATGAACGGGCCTTGATCCGCATCGACATGTCGGAATACCAGGAGAAACACAATGTCAGCCGGCTGCTCGGTGCACCCCCTGGCTATGTAGGCTACGAAGAAGGAGGCCAGCTGACAGAAGCAGTTCGACGACGCCCTTACGCAGTCATTCTTCTTGATGAAGTGGAAAAAGCGCATACCGATGTCTTCAACGTGCTGTTGCAGATTCTCGATGATGGCCGATTGACTGATGGCCAGGGCCGGGTCGTCGATTTCAAGAATACGCTGCTGATTATGACGAGTAACATCGGCTCACGTCGTATTCTGGAATTTTCAGGCAAAACCAGTGGTGCGGTATTTGAGCACATGGAATCTGCTGTTCTGGAAGAATTGCGTGAGCACTTCCGGCCTGAATTCCTCAATCGCGTTGATGAAACAGTGGTGTTCCATGCACTGACCGAAAGTGATCTGAAGAAGATCATCGATATTCAGTTACAACGATTGCTCAAACGACTGGAAGAACGGCATATAGTGCTCGAACTGTCTGAATCTGCTCGAAAGCATCTGCTTTCCAGCGGTTATGACCCTGCGTATGGAGCCCGGCCACTCAAGCGGGCCATTCAGCGGGAGTTGGAAACACCTCTCAGCAGAAACCTGCTGTCAGGTAAAATACGTGACGGGCAACGCATTGTTGCAGAGAACGATGAAGACCAAGGCGGCATCTCGTTCCGTACCATCTGATTATCGGATTGTTGTCATCTCGCTCCGCCGAGATGACGCGACGTGCAATCGCGTGCTTCAATATCTGATGGATTTTGCAATGAGCTCATCTTCTGCGATGCTTTCTGCGACCGTGTCCTCACGACGGAGCGTGAGGACTACAAACCAGAAAATACCAATTAGTTGGTAATGCCCTTCGTCAGTCGCATGAACGCGGTTTCGATATTGATTTCTTCTTCTACCAAGGCCTGCAGTTTGAACCCGGCTGGCAGAAGCACTTCCGGAATGAAGCTGCTGTCAGTAATTCCTTCTCCCAGCGTTACCGCAACCTGTACGGTATCGATGCCTTCTTCAGGGATGACCAGTTTTCGTTCTTCGAGCTTGCTGATGCTGGGGTGTCCTTCCAGCCGCTTGAGTGCATCGAGTGGTTTTTCTGATACACGCACCAGGTAAACCCGCTGGGGATTGACCCGTCGCAGTGCATCGTTCACGCTGCCATCGTAGAGCAATTGCCCACGTTCAATGATGCCGATCTTGTTACAGATATCGCGAAGTTCCGGGAGGATGTGACTGCTGATCATGATAGTCTTGCCCATGTTTCGCAGTTCTTTGAGCAAGCCACGGAATTCAATGCGGGCACGCGGATCAAGACCGCTGGCAGGTTCATCGAGCAGCAGCACCAGTGGTTCATGCAGCAGAACACGGGCCAGGCCCAATCGCTGAGTCATACCGCGGGAAAGACTGGTGACCAGTGCTTCCTTCTTGTAGGTCAAATCAACCAGTTCCAGAACCTGTTCACATTTCTTTCGCCGAGCCGGGCCTTTGATGCGGTAGGCAGCTGCAAAGAATTCCAGGTACTCAATGACTTTCATGTCATCGTACACGCCGAAGAAATCGGGCATGTAGCCGATGGAGCGTCGAATGTCCTGAGCATTCTTGTAGATGGAATAACCACATACATTCGCCTCACCAAAGGTAGGCGTAAGTAACGTGGCAAGGATGCGCATGGTGGTAGTTTTGCCTGCGCCATTAGGGCCGATAAAGCCGTAGACATCCCCTTTTTCCAGTTTCAGATTCAGCCTGTTGAGTGCATAGAGTTCACCATACATTTTGGTCAGATCACGCGTTTCGATCATAGCAGTTTCCAGGTTATGAAGCCGTTGCCTATTATTGAGCTGTTGGCGATTCCTTCACAGGCAGGAAGACGCGAATAAATGTCGCCTGTCGCATCGAGCCAGTGAGCAGATCTGCGCCGGACGGATTGGTTAATTTCAATTTCGTGCCGAGCACACCACCCTGGTTCAGCTTGGCTGCATCTCCATATTCATCTGCGAGAGTGCCTACCAGGATGGCTTCACCATAGTCCTTGAGTCGCCAGGTCTGGTTCAAGTGTCTCAGATATTCGCTGGTTTTCGTGTTACCACTTCCATCTCGACTCGCAAAAATCAGGCTGTTCATATCGGGTGCAAAGTCAGGCTGATCAGTATTCTGTGAACTCATCGCCAGTTTTCTGCTGAGAATGCTACCGCTCATAACACCGGTAGAGCCCTGGTTCAGAAACTCAATGTCATAATCCTTGTCCGGATCCATATCACCAACTGTCCATGTTTTGTCAGCATAAAACAGTTTGGCACCCAACAATTTTACAGGCAGCCTGGATCGTACCGATCCCTTGATATAGAGCCTTTCTTTCACCAGCTTGCTTTCGAAAGGCTGCTTGGCACGATCAATAGAACCAAGCCATCGTGCCTCCAGAGATTTCTGCGACCAGACCTGAATAGGCAATTGCCTGATGCCGTCCGCGGCTGGCGTGTATTGATAGTCTCGCTCAAACAATCCACCCTGGCTCTGTCCGACCATGCGGGAACCGCTGTAGACACTGTAACGCCCCAGCCAGGAGAGAGTAGTTGCGGGCGAACTCACACTTTGTGGAGTCAGATCAACATTGTAATTCTGCAGCCTGGGACTGAAGATCGCCATCCACGTGCTGCCCATGATACGTTCGCGATTCAAATCAATATCGATGAGATCAACCTTGTTCAGCCGGAGCTTATCGCCCTTGAGATAATAGGCGCCAAAGTATGCAGCCAGGCTGACCAGCAGAACAACGGTCGGAAATGTAATCCAGGTATATTCGAGTCGCTTAAAGACTTTCTTCAAGACAAAGTAATCAACCGGCCCGATCAGAATGATGTAGAGTGCAATAAACAGCGCCACGACCGCAAAGGAAATCACAGGAACATCGCCAAATTCTTCAATGCGGTTTGCCAGTGAAAGTGATGCATCATCACGAGGTGTGCCGTAATACTGGTTCTGGCTGGGAGTAATGGCCCGAGCTTCCATGACCGAAGACCAGAAATCGGATTTGTGTTCCCAGTTCTGAAATGCTGCATCGTTAGTATCAAAACCAATGACGGTTATCTTTCCCAGGCCATAGGCTGACCGAACAATCAGGGGCTTCTTGTAGGTAGCTACATCAGACACCAGTGAAGCAGTCAGCGTTTTGATGCCGGGTTTCGGCTCCAGCCTTGCATAGGGCATCAGCGGGCCACGAATTTCCCCTTGTGAGCGACGCAGATTCTGGGCGAGGGACTGAATGATAAAATCTCGCAGACCATCCAAACGCTCTGCTTTCTCTGCACCAGAACGATCAATTTTCACCGGCAACAGACGTTCCAGAGGAAAATCAGTTGGGCTGCCCACGATACCGGCATTTCCTGCCACGGAAACAATCAGATGCCCGCCCTGCAACACCCATTGTTCCAAAGCCTCACTGCGAACCGTATCGCGAGCCAGTTGTTGCACCAGGCTGCTGCCAAAATTACCACCGGTCGCCAGGATGATCGCATCGACACCTTCATAGCCGTACCAGCGATCTGGCAATTCGGAAAGCATATTGGGACTGGCAGCTCGAATCGACATGAGACGCTGTGCATTCCGCGAACTGTTCTGATTGAACTCTTCAGCATCATCGGAGGCTTTCAGGCCATGTGAACTGCCTACATTCACTGCAAGTATCGATTCGTGATCCACCTGGTTACGGGTATCAGCCCGCATACGCTCATTCGGAGGATACGAAAAGGTCTGATTTATTTCTGTAGTGCCAAGTTTGCCCTTCAGTCTGACTATCACGCCATGATAACTGCTGGCATCCGATACCTTGATGTAACTCTGGAAAACTCCTCGAGTATTTTCTCGAGCGAGCAGGACATTCTCTTTCAGGATGTGGGTATTCCAGCCATCACTGTCTTTGGTCGAGATTTCCAACTGTCCCTGGAAACTGGCAGGCAAAGAATTGGCTTCGCGAGGTGGACCGAGTGTTACCAGGACAGAAACCCATTTTCCATCCTTGTACATATCGGAAGAACCAGCCGGAAAGCCGATACGAACGTCCTGTATTTGAATGGACTTGTCAGGCGTTTGTGACCAGACATTAGCAGGTAGCAAGGCCAGCATACATACCAGCAGCCTGTGCCATATGAATTGACTTACCTGTGTCATGAACGTGTTGTCCATTACGGTTTCTCACCCTGGCAGGCACAAGGCGCTTGATGGCACCCCGGGCATGCCTGCCCATACTTTTCCACCATTGCAGTTGTCAGATCAATGCCTGCCACATTGGCCAGCGTAGCCAGCCAGGCAAGTACATCAGCAAACTCTTCTTGTAATGGATGACGTGCATCGCCACGCAGTGAAGCAGAGAGTTCCCCCACTTCTTCCATAAACCACATAAAAGTGCCTTCAATGCCCCGCGATGCATCTTTTGCCCCGTAGAGAGCCTTGATGTGTCGTTGCACGTGGCTTAACGTCCATGTTGGTTCAGGCATGCAATGGATTAACCACCGGAAAATGTTTGCTCATAATAAACTATCGCGGCTCAACCCGTGTTGCAAGTATGGATTGGCAAAAGAGTAACGGAAAGCGAGTGTCGATTATCAGTTGATACCGATAAGATAAAACCATCATACTTCAGATGAAGATACATGCAGGGTATTGATCCATGGATAACGAAACTCTACTGCTTCTGACAGCCTTCATAGCAGGTATAATCGGAAGTGTCTTTTCCTGGTATTGTCCAGCGTCAGGCAAGATAGCATTAGCACTCAATGCTCTGCCCATCCTTTCAGCTTATCTCGCGGTGGCTTTCTGCTGAGGACATCCCTTAACCATGCTCGGTCCGAGCCTGTTTATCTCTAGTTGCCCAATCGCCATTGGTTATGCATTACGCGCTTTTGTTGCAGCTAAAGATCGCGTATTTGCTGCATTGGCAATGGCCATTGCCGTTGGAATACCTGGAACTGTGTTTGCTCTATTCTTGAGAAGCTGATTTGAAATCAAGAGTTATCCGGATGATCCCATTGAAACAACTGATAACTTATTGCAGAAAATTGCCACACATCACGGAAGATATCAAATGGGAAACGAACCTGGTATTTTCCATTGGTGGCAAGATGTTTGCCGTCTTTGATAACGACAAACTATTGAGCTTCAGTTGTAAAGCTGATCCCGCGGAGTTCCCCAGGCTGATTAATATGCCCGGCATCATTCCTGCCCCATACCTGGCACGCCATCACTGGGTTTACATGCAGCGGGATGCCAACTTGCCTACTGCTTTCCTTAAAGAATTGCTCAGCGAATCATATCAACTGGTGCGGGAGAAATTGTCGAGGAGTGTGCAGGCGAAACTCAAGGGCGGGAAGTGAGTGGTGGCCATGAGAAATATACCAGGCGAAACTATCTGGATTGGACATGCTGGCGATTTGAAAAACCCACAAGCACTCTACGACCTGGGTATTGAAGCAGTGGTAGAACTGGCAGACAGTGAGACCTTTGCCACATTGCCTCGCGATCTGATACGATTGCGAATTCCACTCAGTGACGGCGGTGACAATCCATTATGGAAACTAAAGCTCGGAGCAATAACCGTTGCTGAGTTGATACGCTCAAACATATCTGTCATGCTTTGCTGCTCGGCAGGCATGAGCCGTTCGGTATGCATTGCTGCAGGGAGTCTTTCGATAGTCAGAAAGATAACGCTTGTTGAAGCATTGAAACAAGTAACGAGTCATGGCCCCGCGGACATCTCACCCATGTTATTGGAGCAACTCAGGCAAGCATTAACCTGATTTTGTTTGTAGTCATCTCACTCCGTGAGATGACGGGATGTGCAATCGCTTCACCCACTTCTCGATAACTCAATCAGTGTGTTGCAGTGACTTCATTTTTCGAGAGAGTATTTTGCCACCGCGTCCTCACGACGGAGCGTGAGGACTACAAACCAGAGGTAACTACCCCTTCCGCTTGATCTCAATCTTTCTGAACATAACCGGATCGTTGTGGCCAGCGAAGCCAAAATGGCCTGTGGTCAGTTCCTTGCCGGGATGGGGCGAGTTAGCCATGTATTGTTTGATGTCACTTAAATCGGTTTCGAGGATAATCGTACCGTTCAGTTCGACTTTAATTTTGCTGCCTACCACGTGCACTTCCTGGAAATTCCATTCACCGGTGGGTCGCAGGTAGCCACGATGGGCAGCAGCCATGCCGTAGGCTGAGCCATGATACTGCCGTGGATCGAGCTTGGTGTACTGGGCAGCTTCGTTATCAAGCACCTGAAGTTCGCACATACCAGAATAAGCAGGGTCGCCATTTCCTGGATAACGAATAGCCAACCCATTATTGCCACCTGGAGGCAACTTGAATTCCAGCCGCACAACGAAATTGCTGTATTTTTCCTTGGTATACAGCACGCCACCTTTGCCTTTTTTGCAAACGATGGCATCGTCTTTGACTTCGTAATTGTCGCTGGCGTCAGTCCAGCCATCAAGATTATGGCCATTGAAGATGGACTTAAAACCTTTGCCTGATTGCTTTCTCAGCCAGTCGTTCGCCTCTTCCGTGGTAATTTCGCGAACGGCGATGTTTCGCCAGCGGATTTCACCGCCATGCGTCTGCAGGATGATCGGGCCATCGTTCATCAGGCGTTTTTTCCGATCCCAGAAATTCTCCATGACTGCGTCATCAACCACGATCTTGTCATTGAGCCATACGGTGGTTCGTTCGCCGATCTGCAGCACGCGAAACTTGTTCCATTCGCCAAACGGCTTGTCGGCCCGGAACATCGGGTCTTTACCTCTGGCACCCGGGCTATTGTTCCACAAGCCACCTGAACCTTTATCTGCCCCGATATTAAACTTGGCTTTTTCTGTGGGGTCCCAGATCTGCACCTGCGGCGTTGCCTTCAGATAGATACCACTGTCCGCACGAGGCACCGTGCGATACTCCAGGATCAGTTCATAATCACGGTAGTTTTTCTCGGTCGCCAGGTATGCACCGTGGCCATCGTTGACAAGTTCCCCATTTTGCACCTGGTAGAGGGTAGCCTGCTCGGCATTCATCATCGGATTGGCGGGTACCAGTTCGAATCGCTCGCGGTTACGACGAAACAGGCGAGGCAGCAACGAGCGTTTGGGCACTAGCATCCAGGCTTCTGCTTGTGATGCCGAAGCATCAGCTGGCTCTACTCGCCAATGCTTTTCAGCATCAGCAGTCCATTCAGCAATCTTCTTGGCGCGGTCGTTGGCAGGCAACTTCGCCAGTTCAGCAGGGCTTGCTCCCGCAGCATGGATATTCCAGCCATACCAGCCTGATAAATCTTTGCCATTAAAGATCGCTTTGAAACCAGCTGGTAATGTCGATGCTGGTGTAACTACCGTATTCGCCTTCACCATAGCCTTGAGTGGTCCTTCTACAGCATCAGCCCAGATGGTGTAACCCTTGGGTGAAAGATGAAGGAAATCAGGCATGATTTCCTTGGGAAGTGTGCCATCCTGATTTAGGAATTTGTCACCAATATCAAGGAAGGTTACTGTCTGACCATCGTGCAGTTGACTGATTCGTTTGTTCACTTCAATGAGTTTAAGCCGCTGGGGATTATCAGGCTTTTCGCCGCGTGGGAATACTGCCAGCAAAAGTATTTTGGTCTGTGGAGACTTCTGACGAATGATGCGAACGATGTTCTCGATACCCTCAGCGATGTGCTCAGCAGAATCGCTACCACTGTTGTTCGTACCGATCATGATCATGGCAGCTTTGGGGCGATAAGCTTCCATTTCATTACCAGTGGTAAGCCGCCAGATAACATGTTGTGTTCGGTCACCGCTGAAACCCAGATTGATGGCAATCATTGGAGCGAAGCGTTTTTCCCACTCGGCTTTGCCTGCGCCTTCCCAGCCCTGTGTGATGGAATCGCCAATAAACATGACTGCCGGGTTGCCATCCTGAGCGAACTCCAGAGCCTTGGCATGACGATCCTGCCACCATTTTTCCTTGCGATCAACCGGCTTGATGGCGGCATGTTCTGATTGGGCATGACTTGTTGGAGTGTAAACCGACAGAACTGCAATGCTCACCCACAAGAGAATCCTACTGCGATACATGGTGTGCCTCTACCAACGGGAGGGAGTACTGGAGGGATAATTCACAGCATACGGGTTGCAGCGACAGATGCCAGTGTAAACAACTGACTCACCTTGTCCCTGGTCTTACACTTATCAACCGCACATAGAGAACCGAAATTCATATCCTTGAACGTATGCAAACCGTATTAGTTACCGGATCAGCAGGCCGTCTGGGCCAGGCAGCAGTATCTGCCCTGGTCCGTGAAGGACATCAGGTTATCGGCATCGACAGCAGGCCAACACCAGGCTTGCCCGCTTCCATCGTTGATGATCTGCAGCAGCAGACAACATTGCGTGCGATGATGCGGGGAGCCAACGCTGTCATTCATCTGGCGGCAACACCAGATGACTCTGTCTGGCCATTGCCTGCCCAAGCCGGCGACAATTTTCTTACTCACCTGGTGCCTAACAATCTGATTTCCAGTTACAACGTACTGGAAGCCGCCAGACATAATAAAGTTCCGAAAGTGATTCTGGCCAGTACAGGTCAGGTGGTATGGGATCAATCATACCACGGACCATTTCCCATTACCGTTGACGCCAAACCAACTCCACGCTGGTGGTATGCCAGCACCAAACTGATGCTGGAAGCCATCGGCGAAGCCTACACCAAACAGGGATTCTTCAGTGTCATCGCAGTCCGGCTGGGCTTCTGTCCCCGTGATTCCCATCAGGTGTTACAGATTGCGGGCGACCCTCGCGATCAGGACGTTTATCTTAGCCCAGGCGATGCAGGACTATTCTTTGATTGCTGCGTAAAGGCCACGCTGCCTGCCAACAGCTTTCATATTCTATACGCCGCCAGTAACGCTCCACATCAGGTACGTTTTGATCTGGAACCTGCAAAACGCCTGGTTGGCTTTCAACCTCGCGACACCTGGCCAACTGGAGTTACCGTTCCGAACATCCAGTTGCCTCAGCCTTGAGTCAGGAAATGGCAAAAGATTTATCGCAAGTGAAGCGGGGATATGATCGCTGGGCCTTGGTGTATGATCACGATGCCAACCCGCTGCCTGCACTGGAAGAGCCAGTAGTGAAACGACTAGCAGGAGAGGTTAACCAGCTGAATATACTTGATCTTGGCTGTGGCACAGGCCGACATGCCATTTGGCTGGCACAGGCTGGAGCCTGCGTTACTGCCGTAGATTTTTCCGAAGGCATGCTGGCTGAGGCACGCAAGAAAACAGGCGCAGAGAAGATTCATTTCATCGTTCATGATGTACACCAGAAACTTCCATTGGAAGACGCGATAATTGATTTAATCATCAGCGGGCTGGTGCTCGAACATGTGTGCAATTTACCCGAGTTCTTCGCAGAGGTCTGCCGAGTCCTGAAGCCAGATGGCCGTGCTATTCTTTCAACCATGCATCCAGCGATGTTTCTGAAAGGCAGTCAGGCCCGCTTTACCGATCCGATTTCAGGTGAACTGGTTCAGCCTGGAAGCATTGCACATTCCATCAGCGATTTCATCATGGGTGCCCTGCAAGCCGGGCTGGAACTAAATCATATAGAGGAATCGAAGCCGGATGCTGATTTCGTCCGGCAGTATCCCCGTGCAGAAAAGTATCTCGATTGGCCAATGCTGGCAGTATTCTCCTTCAAGCGTCACCGAGTTAGATCATGACAGCCAACGAATTCCGCAAGATGGCCTTGAAGCTGCCCGATGTGCAGGAATCAGCACATATGGATCATCCTGATTTCCGTTATGTGAACAAGATCTTTGCTTCGCTGGGTACACAAGAAAGTTATGGGATGGTCAACCTGACTTCTGAACAACAGAAGGAGTTTCTGGCATCTCATCCCGAAGCGTTTGAACCCTGTGCCGGTGTATGGGGGAAACGGGGCTACACCAAAGTGATTCTGGAGAATGCCGATAAGGCAGCAGTCAAGGAGGCCTTGGAGTTGGCTTGGAAAAAAGTTGCTTCTACGATTCGACCCAGTTCCAAAAGGAAAAAATAGCGGCTGCAGCGCTTGTTAAATATTTTGCTGGCATTGATCATTCCAATCTAATACTAGACACATGAAATCACAACATCATTGGAGCTTCCATGTCCAGGTATGTCGATGCGTTCCTGATTCCCCCTTGCTTCGCAGAATGTTGAACAGTGTCAGAAGATAACTAGTCAGGCTGGCGTTATCTGGAAGGAACATGGTGCACTGGAATATGATGAATGCCTGTTGATGATCTGGATTGCAAAGATATGGTTTCCTTTTTGAAATCGGCAGATGCCAAAGAAGGGGAAACAATAATCGTTGCCTGGATTCTTTATGAATCGAAAGCCAAGCGGGATGAAGTGAATGCCAAGGTGATGGCTGATCCTCGAATAGCCAACATGATGGAACCGGGTACGATGCCTTTTGAAAACAAACGTACGGCATACGACGGATTTACGACCTTGATGGAAGTTCGTTAGAAAGTGCCTGATTTTCCAGTTATTCCTGTGTGGTAAAAATTTAGGGTGTATTTGACACCTATATCGATTTTGTGACCTATAGTTATTTGATCGCCCAAGAATTATTTCATTGCCTGAATGAGGCTTTATGATCGCCGAAGCTTGCCTCTCGGATGTTGAGCAATTTTTCAGCGTCCTGCAAAAGAGTGCGTTATTAGATGAAGAAACATTTGAGATTTGGCGTAATCGGGTACCCATGCCAACCGATGCCCGCACACTGGCCTCTGTCATGGTGCGCGATGGTGTCTTGACCAAATACCAAGGCAACCGATTACTACAAGGGAAGTATCACGGCTTCGTCGTTGGACCCTACACTATTCTTGATCTTCTCGTGGAAGGCAAGAGCGATGCCAGCTTTCTCGCTTGGCATCATGCGATGAACCGCAAAGTAGCACTTAAAGTGGTGAAGCAGAACCTCGACCACTGCAAAGTGACACATGAACGGTTCATGCGTGAGGCACGCATTACAGCTACAGTCAACCACCCAAATATCGTTAAGGTTTTTGATTTCGTCGAAGAAAACGGAATACAGTTCCTGGTGATGGAATATGTAGAAGGCAAGAATCTGCTGCAGTTGATCGAAGCGAATGGCCCCATTGCGCCGGCTAAAGCTATTGAATACATTTGTCATGCAGCTGCTGGCCTACAACACGCGCATGATCAGGGCATTATTCATCGGGACATCAAGCCTTCCAATCTGATTCTCAATCATAAAGGTCAGGTCAAGATTCTGGACATGGGACATTCCCGTTTTTCAGACGATGAAACGATGAACATCACCAAGCTGTACAGTCCTAATTCAGTAATGGGCACCGTAGAGTACATTGCCCCGGAACAATCGCTCGGCCAGGACTACGATTACCGCTGCGATATCTACAGTCTGGGTTGCACGCTGTTCACGCTGCTGGCAGGCAGGCCGCCTTTCCAGGGCAACACTTACCAATTGCTGATGGCACATCAGGTGGATGAGGTGCCCTCACTCAAAGATTTCCAACCAGGTATTCCCTCTGCCTTACAGTCCGTGATCAATCGTATGATGGCCAAGCAGCCCAGTGCCAGGTATCAGTCTGCAACCGAAGTGATCAAGGCATTACAGGCCATTGCTTCGAGCCGATCAGCCGTGGTTGTTCCCAAACTGCCAACCAAACACGCAATGAAGAAACAGCCTACTCAATTCACCATCGAATTGCCGGTTGATCTGCCCGAACAGAAAAAGCATCAGGCTACAACAGGCTCCTCGCCCAGCACACGTAGACATTCTTCAGTTGTCTCTATTGATCTTGCTGCTGAAACCACTGCCATCAAGCAGGCTGCTGTCTCGACTACTTCGACCAAAACACGCAGGGTTCTGCCATGGCTTATCCTGGCAGGGCTCGCTGTTGCCGGTGTCGCCGGGTGGTTTGTCTACCAGGCAATGAGCAAATAACACTTTTGCTGATGAACATTGCACCATGGAAGACTGTTGGAATTCCATGGTTTGTTTTATGGATGCCAGAAACGAACTTGTGGTAGCTTTCACGCATTTGTTTGACTATTTTCCGAACATGCTAATCCATGACTCGGTAACGAAGATCAGAGTCTGGACTAAATCCTCATCAGGCTTACATCATCAGAAGAGTCTTGGGAGCAACCATGGCAAAGATGGTTACCGGGAAAGTCCAGGATATTGACAGTTACCTTGCCACCGTGAATCCCTCACAACGGAAGGCATTGCAGTCGCTGCGTAAAACGATTCAAAAGGCAGCACCCGAAGCTGTCGAAGGGATCAGCTACAATCTGCCTGCCTTTCGTTTGCTGGGTAAACCCCTGGTAGCTTTCAGCGCCTTTACCAACCACTGCTCTTTCTTCCCGATGAGTGGAAAGCTCATCGATCAATTTCAAAAGGAACTGAAGGGATTTGAAACCAGCAAAGGAACCATCCGGTTTACCACAGATAAGCCGCTGCCTGCATCACTGATCACCAGGATAGTCAAGGCTCGTGTAGCGGATATTGAAAGCAAACCCAAACCAAAAGCAGGTCGCAAAGTCAGCGATACTTCTGACGAAGTTACAGCATTTCTAAAAAATCTGAAGCATCCACTTCAGAAAGATTACCTGGCTGTACAGAAAATAATACTGAATGCCCATGCTTCCATATCGGCAGGCATCAAATGGAACTCACTGAGCTTCAAAACCCATGAATACTTTGCCACGATCAACCTGCGCAACAAAGATGCAGTTCAACTGGTGATGCACCTTGGTGCGAAAGTAAAAGATAACACCAAACCAATGATAATTGATGATCAACAAGGACTATTACAATGGCTGTCGAGTGACCGTTGCCTATTAACACTGGGCAAAGGGCAAGCACTGAATAAGAACAAAAAGGCACTGCGAAACATTATCCTGCAGTGGATCAAGTATGTTTAACATTTCGGACATCGTTATGGCAAAACGAAAAGCCAGACCTCAGACAAAGTCTTTTACTGCAGATTCTGTGCTTGCCGAGTTGAAGCGTCTTTCCACTAAAGCCACCAAAGACGGCATGACACGTTTTGGAATTCCGTCAGACAATGCCCTGGGAGTAACGGTTGGCGACATTCGTGACTTGGGCAAAAAGATCGGCAAACAGCACGAGTTGGCTTTGGAACTCTGGAAAACCGGCGTTTACGAAGCTCGTATGCTGTGTGCTTTTATCGAAGATCCAACGGCAATTACTTCTGTACAAATGGACGAGTGGTGCAGAGACTTCGACAGTTGGGCCATCTGCGACACTCTCTGTTTCCATCTCTATGATAAAACGCCTCATGCCTGGAAGATGATCCGCACCTGGGCCAAGCGAAAGCCTGAGTTCGAAAAACGATCTTCCTTTGCCTTGCTGGCATCCGTAGCATTGCACGATAAGCAGGCTGATGACGAACTCTTTGCAGAATCCCTGGAACTGATCGCCAATGCTTCTGATGACGAGCGAAACTTCGTCAAGAAAGGTGTCAGTTGGGCCCTGCGAGTCATCGGCGGAAGAAATGTTTCACTTCACGGTGCTGCTATGGCGCTCGCGGAATCGTTATCCAATTCAGAATCACCCAGCGCCCGCTGGATCGGCAAAGATGCCCTGCGCGATCTGAAACGCCCACTGGTAAAGAAAAAAGTAGCTAAGCGATAAAATGCTTCACTTCAGGAATTGTCCACATTCCCGATAGCAGAACACCCATCCCTTCAGTATGCTTGGTGCATTATCCAGTTGGGATCACTCACCATGCTCAAGGCTTTTCAATACGCATCGTGTCTACTTTGCCTGGCAATGACTTTGCTGGGTTCTGCTCAATCACAAGAATGGCCCCGCTCACCTACCATTGCACCACATGGCATGGTGGCAACCGGTCAACCGCTCGCTGCCCAGATTGGCGTCGACATCCTCAAGAAAGGCGGCAGCGCGGTGGATGCTGCCGTTGCCGTCAATGCCGCACTCGGCCTCATGGAACCAACTTCCTGTGGCATTGGTGGCGATCTGTATGCCATCGTCTGGGATAACAAAGAGAAGAAACTCTTTGGCCTCAATGCCAGTGGCCGGGCTCCCTATGCCGCCACCATCAAGTATTTCAAAGATAAGAATTTGAGCAGCATCCCCACCAGCGGCCCGCTCAGTTGGTCCGTCCCTGGCTGCGTCGATGGTTGGGATGTACTTCTGAAGAAATGGGGCAAGATGCCTCTCAAGGACATCCTTGCTCCTACCATTGCTTATGCCGAAGCAGGATTCCCCGTCTCTCCCGTCATCGCTGGCTATTGGCTCAGCGGCGAAAGGATACTGGCCCGATCGAACGATCCGCATCATGCCGGGTTGCGATCGATCTTCTATCCAAACAACGGCCGTGGACCGCGTACCGGGGAAATTTTCAAGAACCCCAAACTCGCCCAGTGCTATCGTCTCATCGCCGAACAAGGTCGCGACGCCTATTACAAAGGCACCATTGCCACCCAGTTGCTCAAGTATTCGCAATCTGTCGGCGGACTTTTTACCCAGAAAGATTTCGACGACACCGCCGCCACTTGGGTAGAACCGGTCAGCACTGATTACCGTGGCTACACCGTCTGTGCCATTCCCCCGCCAGGCCAGGGCATTGCCACCTTGCAGATGCTGAACTCCATCGAAGCCTACGACCTCAAGAAAATGGGCGTTGGCAGCGCCGACTATTGGCACGTCTTCCTCGAAGCGAAGAAACTAGCCTTTGCCGACCGTGCCCGTTACTACACCGACCCGGAGTTCAGTAAAGTGCCGGTGAAGGAACTTATCTCCAAAGACTATGCCAGTTCACGACGTCAACTCATCGAGATGAACAAGGCCATGACCAAGGTTGAGCATGGCGATCCCAAGCTCAGCCAATCCGATACCATCTATCTCACTGTCGTCGATAAGGATCGCAACTGCTGTTCACTCATTCAAAGCAACTACAACGGCTTCGGCTCCGGCCTGGCCGATCCCGAACTCGGCTTTGGTATCCAGAACCGTGGCTGCCTGTTCGCTCTGAATGAATCGCATCCCAACAAGCTTGAACCGCACAAACGGCCTTTCCACACCATTATCCCCGGCTTCGTCCTCAAAGACGGAAAGCCCTGGTTCTGCTTCGGCTGCATGGGCGGCGACATGCAGCCTCAGGGCCAGGTGCAGATACTTGTGAACATGATCGATTTCGGAATGAATGTGCAGGCAGCCGGTGCCTATCCCAGGCTTGAACACACCGGTTCAGCTACGCCTACAGGTAAGCCAATGGCCGCTAACGGCGGCACTGTTGAAGCCGAACCTGGTATACCTGTTGCCATCATCAAAGAACTGGAGAAACGTGGACATGTCGTCAAACAGGTCAACCGCAACGGCGGTGGCTACCAGGGCATCATGATCCACCCGGTTACTGGCATGCTGCACGGCGGAAGTGAACCCAGAAAAGATGGTATGGCAATCGGGTATTGATAGTAGTTATCTCGATTATCGAGATGACAGCCATGTGATACCCAAGAGTCAGGTTGTCGATATGCCCAGATTAGAGCATTTTCAGTTCCATTCTTGCGGCGCATATCCTGCATGTCGGAGGTAGTTGGCGCATTCATTAGGCGAGAACCAGTCGAGGCACTGGCCGCAGAGTTGATCACATGCTTCCTTGGTGCGTGGCTTGCGTTTGC
>JAEUIE010000014.1 GCA_016795155.1 Planctomycetia bacterium
CTGGGCCGGGCTGACCACCTGGTTCAGTTGGAATGCCGCCAGCAATGCTGCCTGGCAACAGCCCATCTACTACGACTATGGCACCGGTGGCAATGTCTACATCAGCAATAACTATGCGATGGTAGGCGGCCAGCAGGTGGCCACGCGGGATGAGTTTGCCGAGAGCGCTGCGGTACTGGCCACCGTGCCACCACCCGCGAATGAAGAGCAAGCCGCTGCGGTCGAGTGGATGCCGCTCGGTACCTTTGCACTTTCCACCAGTGAAAAGGACACGGAACCCACCCGTGTGCTGCAACTGGCGGTCACCAAGGACGGCATCATTGGTGGCACCTGGTACAACTACCAGACGGAGCAATCCGTTTCCATTCAAGGCAAGGTAGACAAGGACACGCAGCGCGTCGCCTTCCGTATCGGCGAGAACGACAACCTCATCGCTGAGACCGGCATGTACAACCTGACCAAGGATGAAGTTCCCCTGATGGTGCACTTCGGCACCCAGAAAACGGAACAGTTCATGATGGTACGCTTGAAGTACAACGAAGAAGATGACAAGGAAGCGCAGAAGGAAGAGATCAAACTGCCATAGTTGTTCTCACACGGTAAACACTTAACCGGTGGTTGTGATGACCACCGGTTTTTTACGTTCAAGACAATCTAATAATTCACCGGCTCATAATTCCAATGGCGAGCTCGCGCAAGATAATTGACTCAGTACACGATTGGGAAACGAATTGAGACCATAGTGACAAAACGCTTTCCATTCTGCATAACGCAAACTATAGAATTGCTCAGAGATTTACGCTGGTCATGAACCTGGGTGTCAATGATTGCCACAACCCGGCTGATGTACTTGAGTTTAATTTAGTTACTGCTGCCATTCATCAGCTCAGTCTCGTATGATAACCCCACTGCGGCCCCGTGGCCGCTGGAGCAGTCAGGCCGCGTGTCTCCACCGCGGCGGTAGGCCGGCTTCACTTCGTTCTGCCTCAGACCCGGCACCTCGAACATTTTCCTTCGCAATCGTTGCGACACGGGCGGATTCCGCCGCCGAGCCGCACAGTCGGCGGCAAGTGAACTTAGTCGCTCTGCGAAGAAGGGCATAGTGCCATGGCAAAGCTCGAAGGGACAACTCCGAAGCTAGCGCCGGACGAGCCTCGGGTGCCGATGCCGGCGAAGGCGAAGCCCGGCCGCCTGTTCTATTCCGGGGCCGCCGCGTTGATCCTGGTTCTGATGCTCCTGGGCTTTCAGCAATATTACCTATACGGGAAGGGGTACCCCGGTCGCGACATCGCTCCGCCAATCCAGACGCTGGTCTTTATGCATGCCATCGTGATGACCACGTGGGTCGTGCTGTTCCTCGTTCAGCCCCTGTTGATCGCCAACGGTAGCCGCCGCGTTCACATGGCAGTCGGACGCTTCGGCGCTGTCCTCGCCGTCTGCGTGGTCGTTTTGGGGTCATGGGTGGCGATTCGAGGGGCGTCCCTGGTGCCGCCGGAGGAACGCATCTGGGGCCTGGCACCCAAGCCGTTCAATCTGTTCGCGGTTGTTCAGATCGTGAGCTTCGGCCTTTTCGTGGGCGCCGGTGTCTATTACCGCCGCCGACCAGACATACACCGGCCGATGATGCTCATGGCCACGCTGACGGTAATCAGCGCCGCGGTTGCTCGAATCGGTACCCTCAATGCCTTGTACGAAGGCACCGTGTTGGAAACGATTTTCGGCCCGGATATGTGGACGCTCGTCCTGGCAACGTTGCTTCTGGTCGTGAAATGGTTCATCATGCGGTCGTTTGACCGATGGTTCGCGATCGGATACGGCTGCCTGGTCGCGTCTCACTTATTGGTCTGGTGGGTCGCGAACACTGACGCCTGGGAACGGCTTGCGAACCAGCTTCTCTAGACAGTGCGGCCTCAAGGCGGGCAGTATTCTCGGGCGCCATAGTCTGCCGGTATGTCCGGCTGACTATGCTGAGGTGGAGTTACGCTTCTCTGAAGATGACTTTCCCTTGATGAACAAAAAGAATGGCATCTTATCACTGAGGGGCATGGTTAGGGCGAATACGCCCAAACCATGGCACCCGAGCACCATCAACGCCTGGGTGCCATGCCCACCTCGGGTGGGCATGTCGTAACTGAGAGTTCTTCTCTTGCATTCTCCATTATGGTTAGCTATTTCGCATGAGTGAGATAGGGAGTCAAACTACACTTACCATGCCCATCTTGAAGATGGGCATGGCACCCGTGCGAGCTATACTTTTTTGCGACTTCCTTTTGGTACAATTCGCACAGCCTCAATTGAGGTTTTTCTTGTACTCCCAATTATTTTTAGACTAGGGCATATTCGATTTACGTCTTCCCATTCGACTATACCCCTGGCTTGTAGTAGTAACTTTGTCTTTGATTCTGTCCAACTTCTTTTTCGATTCAAATCCATCGAAACATCTGCAGAATACCACTCCTCGGAACTATGCCCGGGGATTTGAATGATTGCTGCAAGCGCGTTGCCAAAAAACGAAAACAGAATTGTCCACGATTTGTCACTGTACACGACCCTTGCTGCATGTCCTTTATTCGGATGTTTAATCTCTTCAGCAAAATGTGGAGGGACGAACCCAAACGGCGGCACTACAGGATACTTCCTTCTGCGAACTCCAGTTATGTAATCAATTGCAGGATAAGTAAAACGATTAATTAGTGTTTTAGTACAAAGGTGACTGAGTAAGTTGAAGCCAATTTTCCCCAACGCTCGCACCAGTATGTCAGGATACCAAGAACGAACAATTAAAGGCGATTTTGAGCCAGGAATCGTTACGCTTGTGTTGAACGTGTGATCACTTGGCATTTTCTCAAGAGCATAAAGCAGCCTGAATTTATCTTCTTCAGAGACATAGCTTAGGATCATTTTTGACGATCGCTTCAACTCGCGCAGAATACACGGAAGGTAAAGACGAGGTGGATATTCGCAAGATTCGTGAAAGTCATACTGTGAATGCTGTTCATCAATTATGCTTATGGCTCCGCATGCTCGATGTTTAAGAACTCGCTTTGTGTGCTCTACCACCTTGCGATTGAACTCTTGTGCTCCATACTCCCTCATCTCTCTCTCGGTGCCGTAAATAGACAGTTTTCCATTTTCCAACATTATCTGCGGCCAGACTCGCATTGCCTCAAAACCACTTTCGTTGATGACCGGCTGAGCGCTGATTAGTGTCTTTCCATCATGTTCGTTGATCTCCCATGTG
The DNA here is from genome assembly GCA_016795155.1 of Planctomycetia bacterium. Lineage (NCBI taxonomy): Bacteria > Pseudomonadati > Planctomycetota > Planctomycetia > Planctomycetia bacterium. Next base: position 3,242 of record JAEUIE010000014.1, read on the forward strand.
TCCGGTAAGCCTGTCTTTAGTTCCCGAAATGCAATGATTGATAGTGGAGAATGTGTAATCAATTGTGTGTCTAGCCCTGATAGAACGCCATTGTTACATTCTCTGCAAACTTTATTTTTCAAAACCCTTCTTCCACCAAGTTTTTCAGGAAATATATGTTCATCGCTCATTTGTATTCCATTTCGACCACAATAAATGCAGCCACTAAACACAGTCATTTACAAAACCCCCAGTTCTTTACCACTAATCAACACACTACAACGTCGGCCCAATGCTCCACGGTGCAAACTCCTCTTCGCCCACGCCGCTGAGTTCGCTTTTGGTCTTCTTCCCGTTCGCAACTGCGAGTATCTCTTCAAAAATCTGCCTGCCAATCTCTTCCACGGGCACACCCTGCAGGATCACCCCGGCATCAATATCCATGTCATCCCGCATGTGTTCAAAGAGGGGGGTATTGGTTGCAACCTTGATCGACGGAGCAGGCTTGCATCCATACACCGAACCTCGGCCTGTGGTAAACACGAGCACATTCGCTCCACCCGCAACAATGCCGGTCATGCTCACCGGATCGTAGCCGGGCGTGTCCATGAAGACCAGCCCCTTTCTGGTTACCATCTCTGCATAGTGCACCACATCCATCAGTGCAGTGCTGCCTCCCTTGGCGATGGCCCCCAGTGATTTTTCATAGATCGTAGTCAACCCGCCATCCTTGTTGCCAGGCGATGGGTTATTGTTCATGGTGACACCAAACTGCCCGGTGTAGCGTTCCCACCAGTGAATACGTTCGATGAGCTTCTCGCCCACTTCCCGATTGATGGCTCGCCGGGTCAGCAGATGTTCTGCCCCGTAAATCTCAGGCGTTTCAGCCAAAATGCTGGCACCACCCTGTTCAATCAGCAGGTCGCTGGCGATGCCCAGAGCCGGGTTGGCGGTGATGCCACTGTTGCCATCGGAACCGCCGCAGTTGGTGCCGAGGATTAACTTGTCTGCAGTCAGCGTAGTTCGCCTGATGTCGTTGATGCTTGGCAGCATGCGGGCAACTGCTTCCACTCCAGCTTCCACCGTTTTGCCGATGCCTCCGCAATCCTGAATGCTGAGCACGACGGGTTGTCGTCTGGAGCCATCGAGCTGAATCAAGTGTTCCTGTTCAATCAGGTGAACCGCCTGCCCGGTCTCACATCCCAGACCAATGAGAAGGTAGGCAGCAATATTCGGATGCCTGGCGAACCCGGCCAGCGTGCGGTCAAGCTGTGCATGATCTTCACCGCCATACTGCATGGCACAACCAGCCTTGTGCGTGATGGCTACCACGCCATCCACCTGCGGGAACTGTTGCAGCAGATTGGTCTGATGAATCCGTTGCGAAATGTATTTACTCACGCTGGCAGAACAGTTGACCGTGCTGATGATCGCGAGATAATTTCGTGTGCCAAAGCGGCCATCGCCCCGGTCGTAGCCTTGAAAAGTTCGCTGCACCTGGGGCAGGGGCTTGGGTGGTGGGCATGTCGAGCAGTAAGCGTAATCGCGTTCAAACAATTCAGCCTGCAGGTTGTGCGAATGCACGTGACAGCCAGGCTCGATATTCTCGCTCGCAAACCCAATCACCTGGCCATATTTGATAACCGGCTCACCAGAACCAATCTGCTGCAATGCAACCTTATGCCCCATCCGAATTGGCTGCTGAATATCGACAGCAAAACCATCTCCCTGCAATCGTCCAGGCTCGAGTTGTTGAACCGCCACCGCAACATTATCATTGGCAGACAGTTTCAACAGAGATCGCAAAGGTACGGGCATAATCTGCACACAGCAAGAAAATCAACCCTCGCAGGGTAACATGCCAGCGGGACGGGAGCCAGTGGTTTATTCTTCTCACCCCCGCGGGTGAAACTTCTTGTGAATCGCCTGCAGCCTTGCCCTGTCAACATGCGTGTAATGTTGCGTCGTTGCAATGTTGGCGTGGCCCAGCAGTTCCTGCACAACACGCAGGTCAGCGCCGCCTTCGAGCAAATGCGTCGCAAAGCTGTGCCGCAAGGTATGAGGCGAGACCTTGCCGGTGATGCCTACCCGCCGGGCATACTTGCGGATGATTCGCCAAAGCTCTACTCGTGTTAATGGCTTACCATGCCGACTGACAAAGACGTGAGCTGTTGCAGGTCGGCGTGCCACCAGTTCAGGCCGCTGATCTTTCAGATAAGTCGTGAGTGCGGTGATCGCTGGCTTGCCCAGCGGTACCATGCGCTGCTTGCTGCCCTTGCCCAGACATCGGCAGAAACCCTGCGACAGAAACAGATCGTTCAGCTTCAGCCCAGCCAGTTCCGTAGCCCGGGCGCCGCTCGCGTAAAACGATTCGAGAATAGCCCGGTCGCGCAGGTAAAACGTGTCATCCGCCATCGGTGCAGTCAGCAACTTGTTCACCGTCTGGGAACCGAGTACGCTGGGCAACCGTTCCCATAACGTCGGGCTGCTGAGCAGATCGACTGCTGAATTGCTCGTGCGACCTTCCAGCTTCAGGAACCGGTAGAACATCTTGAGTGCCACCAAGTGCCTAGCCACGCTGGGCGGCGACAACTGATAAACTTCCCGCAGATGTCCCACGTACTGACTGAACTGCGTCAGTCCCAACGATTCATGATCCTTCTGTTTGCTGCCTGCAAACCACTCGGTGAAGTGTTCCAGATCCCGGCTGTAAGCCAGCAGCGTATTGTGTGCCAACCCCCGCTCAGCCTTGAGATATTGCCGAAACGCTGTGATATCCTGTTGCAAGTCTTTCAGCGACATGAAGTCCACTCAAAACAGAAGAAGGCCTATCGGTATCGTCGGATGCTGCAGACGGGGACTTGAATGCGTTGCAGGCATTTTGTCGAAAAGGTTCCCCGGTCACGATCCATCTGTGGCTAACTTAAGATTCATGCAGTATGTAATGTGATTTGAACTTCAACGACTTGTCTTATTTCGCTGCCTGTTGCTCGTATGGCTCGATACGCAGCACTTCTTTTTCCTGGATGGTTTTAAAGCCATCCTGGTAGAGAACGCCGTATCGTCTGTTGCCTTGCTGCTCTTCAGCCTGGATGATGATGCCTCGGCGATTCACATAGTTGTTGTTGACATCCTGTTTGAGCACCATCCAGGCGGGCAGTGGCATGTCAATGCACTTGGATTCTCCATCGAGCGAGAAGGCTGCACGCAAGGCATCGACATCGGCTTTCGTTGCCGGGCGTTTCAGCGGTTCGAGCACTGGTAACACCAGGCGGTCGTGCACATTAAGCTGTTTCATTTCATGTGGGGTCATCGAACGGAATTTCTGAGCTGTGATCCATTGGTAATTACGGTCAAAACGCTGCTGGTGATTGAGGAAGAGCGGATGGTAATGCACCAGGCCGAAGACTACTTCTCTCATCTTCATCATCTGTTCATCGCAGCGGCGGGATTCTGCAGACTCCCGGCGAAGCTCAGCCTTCTGCAGTTCGCCGTAAAGCGAGCCTGCCCCGCGCCCATTGCTGGACAACTCCAGTATACTATTCTTCTCAACACGGTAGGTAATGCCCGAAGGCGAGGTATCATCCAGCGCACTTCGCAGAAAACTCAGGCAATTAGGATGTCCATAGAAATCACTGTTCCGGCCACGATGTTCATAAGTAAACCGCGAAGCGAAATAAGGATATAGTGGATGAGTCGGGCTGGTGAATGACATCAGCGCCTTTTCAGTCTCAGGCAGCCGGGCGGCGATCAGGGTCTGCATCAGCATACTGGACTCCAGGTTGGCGATGTTCCACGATTCGCCAATGGTACGTTGATCAACCGGGGCGAATGCCTGTTCAGGCTGTTTGCCTTCAGCGATTTCCAAGGCAAGCTTTGCCAGTGGTTTGGATTCGCCGAACCGATGCAGCGTCATGGCCAGCTTCAGACGCAGCCTCCAGTGGGTAGTATTGCTGATTCGCTGCTGCAATTCGGGAATGACCTGCCGATCTCCCAGATGGATTAGGGCTACGAGGAAGCAGCTTTCATAACTATGCAGCAGCCTGGCATTCATGTTGATGTCGTAAGGCTGGTTGCTGCCGGGCTTCAACTGCAGATCGTGATCCAGGCTGCGGAGGATGGCCTGGGCCACCGTCGGATTCTGGAAGCTTGCCAGCTCTTCACGCAGTTGTGCCGGTGGTTCAGGCCAGTAGGTGTAGTTCGAATTGGCATCAGGCAATTGAACGTAGCGTTCGTGTTGAGTGGACAATAGCGACCGCAAGGCATCAGCCCGCGAATGGTGATTCATTTTCAAATCGCAGAGTGTTTCATAGAAACGCGTTTGCTGTGGCCTGCCTTTGCTGGCTTCCCAGTATTTGCGTGCCTCTTCACCCAGCATGCGAATATGCTCGATTCTGGTACGCGGTTCCCAGGGTTTGTTCGACTGCGGAATGGATTTCAAAATCTGTCTTACAGCTTGGTAAGCCAATTCGCTCACATAAAAACGATCCCGGTTCGGAATGTGCCTGATTCCACCTTCCTGACTACCGCGAGCCAGCCGTGTGTCTTTCTCGATGCATTCAAAGAGTGCTGGCAGTGCACTTTCACCAAGTTTCACCATTTCTTTCTCGGATATACCACGGCCAGCAAATGGTGATGTATGATCCTCCAGATGCTTAATCAGGAACCGACACTTTTCCTGCAGAGGCCAAGTCTTGTAGGTATCAGGCAGAGCGGTGAGGGCAGGTTTGCCCAGAGTGCCTTCCCGCTCGCGACGAGCAATATCGGCCAGCACTTCCTCGCCTTGTGAAAATCGAGTAACCACATCACCTCGGTAGTATTTTTGAATAATGTGGAATCGTTCCAGTACCTCATCATCTTTCCACTGCTCCAAGGCATTCTTCATGCCAACGAAGGCCCACCAGCAAAGGTCATTGTGCATGGTGTCGCGAATGTCTTTCGGTGGAAACCGTTCGGAAGGGTTGTGGTACTGGCTTCGCCGCTCAAACTCTTTTTGCACGGAAGCGAGAATCTCAGCAGCCTGTTTATCTTTTCCCTGTCGATAGACCCAGGCGGCGAGAGCCAGGTCAGGCGGGCTTGGGGGATAACCGAAGCGTCGCAAGCGCCAGTTGTCTTTCTCCTCTGCCGTCGGATGGAATCGTAGCCTGATGGTTTCTTCCAGTTTGGCTGGCACCACGGTGACATCTTTCGGGAAGGTGACTCTGGCGCCTACGCCATCCATGTTGAAGAACTCGTTGCCTTTCTTCCAGACCTGCGTCTGAATTTTATGCACGCCCGTCACATGTTTCTGCGGCGTCAACTCCTGAATCACCACAACCCATTCAGCACCATATGGATCGAACAATCCTTCTTTGAACAACTGTTCTAAGAAGTCCTTGTCTTTCTGAGTAAGCTCAGCAATAGGTTTGGTATCCTGGGGCAAACTCAGCAGAACTATTACGATAATAAGAAGCACGACGATGCACCTGAGAGTTGGATACATCATAACAGGCGGGTGATGTGCCACAAGCCGACAGCGAATGAATTGCGATTCAGTCCTGTTGAGTGTCATTGACCCTGGCAGTCCGTGGAACCAGCCAGGGTTGGGTCGCACGGCGGGCTGCCAGTTGCAGGGAGAATCTCGTTGTCGCTCGGTCAGGATTCCGTGTTGGCTCTTTCTGTTGCAGCGGCCGCTTGTTACCGTGTCATCTCGACGGAGCGAGATGACTACCAACCATGCTGATTGAACATTACTTACTCTTACTGTTACTCGCTTCAATCTTCGACAGCCGAAGCTTCTTGCTGTCCGTATCCACTTCATATTTGAAATGATTCAGAAACGAGCCGCCCAGCAGTGATGGCGAATCGGGCAAGTCGTCGGGCATGACGATGCATTCGACATTCTTCACTTCAAACTTGCCTACGCGCACCGAATCGAGCTTGAGCATCCGAGCCTTGACGGTACGGCCATTGGCAATGGTCACCTTGACTTCCATATCCTTGTCGCTGGGCTTCAGGCCAACCTTGAGTGCCGTTTCATGTGAGAGGCTGATGGAGGATGCACCCGTGTCGAAGATCATCTTGATCGGCGCTTTGCCATTGAGCATGACATCGATGCGATGCGTTCCCCGCTGAGTCTCCAGCGGAATGTCTTCCATCAGCACCAGCGCTTCGTAGCGGGCGAACTCTTTCTGGTTCTGCAGATGCGTTCTGCTTGGCCCCAGGGCAATCTTTTTCTTTTCCTGCTTGCTGAGTTCGTCCAGCAGCTTGCGAACCGAGTCATCGTCCACGGCGATGGCATATTTCGTCTTGATCTTTTCCAGGTTTGTTTTCAGATCAACCACCGCTTTCATGAATTGATTGCGGGGCGTGGAATAAGCGTTCTTGGCTTTAGTCAGTTCCTCTGCCTTGTTGTCGATATCAATGCGGTGGGAGATATCATCGCCCAGGCTGTTGTACTGTGCCACCAGGCCGTTATGCACCTGCGTGGGCAAATTAGTGTTGGCCAGTTGCCTGCCGACCTGGCTGCGCTGCTGCATGAGAAGCTTGATCTGATCGCGATTCTGCTGGGTCAGTTGCTCCACACGTGTCAGCCTCTTGCGGGCTTCCATCAGCGAGTTGTACTGGTTTTTCAGATTGCGAAAGTCTTTGTCGAAGTCCGATTCTTCCTGCAGAATCAGCGTTTCACCTGAGAGCTTGAAGCCTTGCTGCTTGAGCACATCTGTCATGTCCGATTTGCTGTTGCCTTGTGCCAACAGTGCGACTGGCAGGATCAGGTAAAGCATCAACGAACCATAGTTCTTCATGGCGGCCTACTTTCCATTTTTATTGCACTTATGAGCGTAACACAACAGCAGGGGAGGTCAAGAAGCTGGTGGAATGGAAACTCTTTACTATTACGCATCACCAGTAAAAACAACACAAGCCCATGCTGTTCAGGCATGGGCTTGAGGAAAGTGTGTGATAGAAGAGTTATCTTTTCAATTTGCCTTCCAAGGCCAGTTCTCGTTTCAATCTGCGGCGATAGGCAAACCCGGTGGCGCCGACCACTGTCAGGCCGAGCAAGGCCCAAGTGCCTGGCTCAGGAATGGCAGCACTGGTGCCGATCAATTGAAAGGGCATACCTTTGGCGTTCAGCGATGTGCCATCAACCATGGCCACCCAAGATGTTCCGTTGAACTGCAAGGCATCGCCGGTGACTGCAGCGGTAGAAAGTGCCATGGGTGGAGAAAAAACCGCTCCCGTGCTGGAGGTCAGGGCATAATCAATCCAGTAGGTGCCGGGGCCAAGAATCACCGGACCCGTCAAGGTGGAGGTGGAAATCTGAATCCGGCGATTGCTGTCAGTGGGTGTAGCGGAGCTGGCGCGGTAGATCGAAGTTGCGCCATCCAACGCGAAGCCGGCTGAGGTCTGAACATTGGTGGTCGTATCACCCGCGAACACGGTTCCTCCCGTAGAAGGGTTGCCGTTGAAAAAGCGTATGGTGGCGCCGATGAGCGTGGGAGTGGTAGCACCTGTCGTGTAATCGAAGAAATTGGCACCGGTAATGGTCCAGGTAAAGCCAGCCGGCACGGTGAAATCATCCGCTATTCGAAATGCAGTGGATGTGTTAGCGGTAAAACCAAAGGTTCCCTCGGTACCCGAAATCAGTACGCTCAAATGATTACCCCCAAAGCCTGCATTAGGATTGGAAACCAGCCCATAGGTGCCAGCTCCAGGCAGTGTGGAAGCGTTATCAAAAAGGATCTGGCTAAACGCCTTGGGTGCAAAAACCAGTGCAAGGGCGATTGCCGCCACTTGCGGAATACGTTTCATCATGATGCAACTCCAGTTGTTTCAATCAATGGTGTGAGAAGTCAGGCAAGACAGAATGACTTTTATGAATTTTCTGTAATGACATTTTTTGTGAAATTATCGGGAAGTTAGACGGACCAGTCGGAATTTCCGGGGTTGGCAACTCGGTACTTCAGCAGATTTGAGCCAGTTTGAACTACCCCTTCACACCAATTTTCCTTGAAAATCAACGAATGACCAAGGAACAATACGTAAACTGTAATCACTTTTCGGAAACCCAGACTATGTTGATTCGACTGCTGATCTCTTGTTGCCTGGCAGGGTGCCTAATTCCCTCTATCTCCTTCGCGGCGGATGAAACCTTCAATTCCAAAGGCGTAAAGATTCGCTACGTCACCGATGGCAAGGGTGTGCCTGTGGTACTCATTCATGGCTGGATGTCTGATTCAAGCATGTGGGGTGCCGACCTGACAGGCAACACCAAACTGAAATCCATGGATGGATTCATGGCTATCGCCCTGGATTGCCGTGGGCATGGCAAAAGTGATAAGCCTCATGATGTAGCTCAATATGGCACCGAGATGGCGGATGATATCGTGCGATTGCTCGATCATCTGAAGATCGAGAAAGCACACCTGGTAGGCTACTCCAGCGGCGCGTTCATTGCAGGCAACGTGGCAGCCCGCCATCCACAGCGGGTACTCAGCGTGATCTATGGCGGGCAGGCGCCAGTTATCGCAGGCCAAGTGAAACCCACCGATTTTTCGGAATGTGAACTCTTTGCCAAGACGGTCGAAGAAGGCAAAAGCCTGGGATCCTACCTGCTGGCCATCATGCCTGCCGGTGAGAGAAAGATGACCGAAACGCAGGCTGATTCACTGGCCAGGATGCTGTACGGTAGAAAAGATGTGAAGGCCTTTGCTGCAGCAGGGCTCACCTTCAAAGACCTGGCGGTTGATATCGAAGAGCTCAAGAAATGCCAGGCTCCCACGCTCTTCATTCATGGCAGCAAGGAATCAGCCCATGTGAAGAACCGTGTAGCCATGGTGCATGAACTGCTGGGGCGGGGCGACGTTCGCATGGTGGAGGGCGGCAATCACATGACGACCCTGATGAATCCCCAATTCGGGAACCTGGTGAAGGAGTTTCTACGCGATGGGAAAGTGAAGTAGGCCAAAGCGATCAACTTCTTTCCAAACCTGATCGGGTATCACTGCTCTGCGCGTGCCAGTAAAGTATCGAGCAACATCAGGGAATGTCTTCTGTCATCTGCCCCGGCTGGGTGATCGAGATCACTCCGGCCCAGTTGCACATGCATTTGCTTGTATCATTAAGTGCAGGGAAATTGCCGATCTTGTGGGTTAACGAGCCAGGTGTCCATGGTGAAGCTGTCGCCGGTATGCATGGCATGGGCGTCAGTACTCCCAGGGCGGCTGCCGTTGCGGAGGCCACTACCGGGTTGGCTATCGATGTACACATCGCGAACGTCGGGATGTTGACGACTGGCGCATGATCCATAATCGTTGCAGCCAGCATCCCGCCCGACATTTCCTGAATCTGTGAAGTGACAATCAGTGAGCACGGTGCGGTCCCGAACGAACATGTCATCATCGCACCCATTACCACTTGCTTCGGCATCGCGTTGCTCCTGATGAATTTCTGGCAGGTTCATTTCGGTAGATAAGTATCATCGTAACCATTAGCCGGGCTTCTATCAAATATTATTCTCGTCGCATGGTCTGCAAGAAGGTTAGGATCAAACCGGGTATGTCGGATTCGCCAAAGTCGGGTCGCTGATGTGGTACGTCACCACGGTGAAGCTTGAACTGGAAGTGCGAGGTGAATTACGACGAGTGAAGGGTGTTACACCGCAGAGATTGATCCGGGTTTAGAGAACCGCATGTTGCGGCAGGGTCAAGCATGAACGCATACTTGACCTTGCCACTGTAATTCAGAAAGACCTGAACTATTTTCGATATCGCTTCATGACATCAGTCCAATTTGCACCGGGCCCAAAATCACCTTTCTGATGATGGAATGTTTCTGTCCGTAAAGTACCTGCTGCCAGTTCCCGCTGCTCACCTGCGAGTTGCAGAATGCAGGCATCCGATAGAGTTGATTGTTTTGTTCTAGTTGTGGTTTCCCTGGTAGAGGAAGTCTGTGATGCCATGTAGCGTTTTACTCTGAAAGAGAATTGATTACGCATACCCAGCAGTTTTGAATCCTGTGCGGTCAGTTCCGACCAGTCAACTGGCGTAAGCTGGTCAGCGTTGCTTCGGGCAGCGGCACTCAGCATCGAGCGAGCCAGGTTGAGTCGCCGGATGTAAGAAAGCATTTCAGTGCCAGGAATCTTCATGGCGACTGCAGCAACATTGGGATCGTTAGCTAATGCCCAGAAATGCGTCTGCGCGCCATCCATCAGAAGTTCGCGGTAGGCAGGCATTTCCCAAAGCGTTGGCTCAACCACTTCGAATGGATTGGAAATGGTAGAGAATGTTCCAAGGATGCCTCCCGCTTCCAGACGAGCCAGGGCAACCACCCACATGAGTCCCTGTTTTTTTGCAGCAGATTCGCGGCTAGTGGCATTGGCCATCACAGGCTGCTGGCGGAACCGGTCGGATAGCTGTGAATAGACCGTGAATTCAGGTCGGTTGGAAACATATCGGTCTGCGGCATCGAGTTCCTCCCGATTGGCTGTCCTCAGGAACTCATCGAAGTTGCGAAGTGCGGAAAAATATTCGAGTGTGCCGACAATGCGGTTTACCAGAAAAACATCTTCCGAACGCAGCATGGCAGTGCGTTCAATCGTTTTGGAGGTGGTGTAAACGTCAAATCCAACTGATCTGACAACTTGATTACGATGTCAGTAAAAGTGCGAAAGGGTGCTTACCGTGGTCGAAATCGGAATAAATTCATGCGTTTCACGGCGTCCTGTTTCCCTTCGAGCGACATTGATCTGATTAGTTTCAAACTGCCAGAGGTAATGATGCCGACGATCCACGTAGGGAATCGAGTTCATGCCGTTTGGCGGCGTAGGTGTAGGCATGACGAGTGGCATGATAAGGCCGAACATGGCCTGAGGCGATTGAGTTGCTGAGGGATCTTTCAGCAAGCCGGCGTTGGAAGTGCCGATGCCATAGCGTCCCCGCACCCACCAGTGCAACCCGGTGAAGAGCGCTCGTGACTTTTTCAGGAGTTCCGGCCCAGCCTGGGTGCGGGCGTGTTGAATAGTCTCTTTGACTTTCTGAGTCTCTTCAGCAGCCAAGGTAGTATCCTTGCTCAACAGTACAGGCAGCACATCGCCATCCATATCAAGAGCCAACGCAGCAAGCAGACGTTCTGAAACGTCATTGCCATCGGTCAGAACTTTATCAGCCAGGTTCACTCGTGCAATACGCAGGTCACGGTCGCGCAGTGCAAACTTGTCGAACACTTCCTGAATGCTTGCCTTGAGAGCCGCCCAGTCGGTCTGCAGAACGCTCAGGTCAATCTTGTTGTTCGGTTTGGGTTTATACTTTCGAGCAATGTTCAGCAGTTGCTGGGTGTAACCGAACAATCGACTTGCGCCGTTTATCTGATTGCTGTAAACATGCATCGACCAGAAGACCTTATCGAAATCTTCCAGCGTGACGGGTTCCTTGCTGCTCAAAGCTGTATGGTTATTACCATCAGCCAGCGTCTTCTCGATGCGTGATTTGAGTGTAGTCAGCAGAATGATTGCTTCCGGGGGCTGAATGCGTGGAGCCGCCCCAGCCAGACCCTGCTCGATGAGTCTCAAGCGCGCATCGGTAATCAGGTCTGCCGGCGTGGGAGGAACGAACGGCGTGTTCTGGGATGAATCGTTGGGTGGTGGTTCGTTTGCCAGGCATGCGTGGAGAAAAACAACCCCAGCCGCCAGAGATAACATCAGACCTGCGAAGTGCCTCATGGGACAATTCCTGAATCTGAAGGAAAAATGAATTGGAACTATCGTAGCCTGTGAACAGGTAGGCTGTCAATCAGGGGTACGAAGATTCTTGATGGTGGTCCTCTCTCGCCGAGAGAGGACCAGATCGCGCGGAACAGCATTATTGTCCGTTTTATCATTGCACAATCCATCATCTCTCGGAGAGAGATGACTACATACCCGAACTAACCCGCCAGATGCAGTACGCAGATTTGTTCCCGGCTGATGCTGACCACTGCGGGAGACATGCCGACACTTTCACCATCCGCCTGCATGGGATAATCACCATCCGTGTTTTGCAGTTCAAACTGTTTTGCCTGAAATAATTGGGTTCCTTGCAGGTTCACGTTTCTACCGAGTGCGATCTTCATCAGCCACCTGATGACGTTCAGGCGATCATGCCCTGGAAAAAATCGGGCATGCAATTGATCATGGCGGCTGTCCGCTTCGGGCACCAGGCCGAGCTTGCCTGCATACTCCTTGTTGTTAGCGATGATGAGATAACCCTTCTGTGCTTCAAGCACTGGTACGCCATCCGCTCGCAGCGTGATCTGCGGACTACGATGATGGAAGAGGCAAGAGAGGCCAGGCAGGATGTAACCCACATGCTTGATAGGTCCCCGGCGATAACTGTCGATATACCGGATGACTTCTGAATCGTAGCCAAGACTCAACATCGTAAAGAACGGGCGCCCGTTCACCAGGCCAAAGTGATGTCGGCTGAGTTGAGGTTTCCGCAGTGCCGCAAGTACACAGTCAGCTCGCGAACGCATTCGGAAAACCCGGGCAAACAGTGATTCATTTCCGCTGGGAAGCATGGACACCGGCGTACCGGCACGTGCCAAGGGCTGCAGCAATCCCATCATGGTACCATCACCACCCGCCACCATGACGAAATCAAACTGCTTCAGAAAAGTATCGATCTCATCAGCTTCATACTCCCGGCTCGATGCACGCAGAACGACCTCGATGCCATGTGCTTTCAATTGGTCGCTGACAGTTTTTGCTGTGCGTTTTGCCTTCCCCGACCCCGATTGTGGATTGTAAATGATGGCTGCCAACCTGCGCTGCAGGACAGGATGCGAGGCAGATGAGAGTGGATCATGCGTCATTGATTATCCTGGCTGTGCAATGTCCCCTCTCCCCATTGGGGAGAGGGTGAGGGGTTCTAATTCATGGCGTATGACCATCGTGATTGGATCATGACAGACCGATGGGCTTCGCCATGACAGTACCCCTCACCCCCGGCCCCTCTCCCCGTTGGGGAGAGGAGAGCAAGCAAAAATTTCCTTAGTTTGAGTAATAACCGTCTGTACTCTGACAGTGTATGGCTTGAGGCTATAAAACTTGTTCAAAAATCTTCTCTGGATCGACTGTATCGCTGGCGGCCTGGTGGGTTCCCTCACGCTGATCTTCTCAATCTGGCTGAGTCAGCTTTACGGTTTGCCTCGTGAACTGCTCATAGTCTTTGGTTTAGCCAATCTACTTTACGGCTGTTACTCCTTTTGGCTGGCGATGCGCCAACGTCGGCCAATGAATTTGATCATCTTGCTCGTCATCGCCAATGCAGTTTGGGCCGTGATCTGTTTCATCCTGGCTGTCAACTACGCAACGACAGCCACGGTTTTCGGGCAAATTCAACTCGTTGGCGAAGGAATTTTCGTTGGCGGATTGGCATGGCTCGAATGGAAACAGCGGACTATGTTGCTTCAGGTACATGGATGATCGTTTGATTCAAATACCTGAACCATCCAGTCGGCAATTGCATTATGGTTTATTTGCATTTACAGTAGATGAGCGAGAGCCTTGTTACCATCCTGAATCACACGAGAAACCTGATGAATTTTGGCTTATTGTGGTTGATCCTGTTCTTTTCCAGTCTGACAGCCAGAGCAGCATCCGAGGAAGTTCCTTTTGAAAAAGTGCCTCGCACCATCAAGAAAGAACCGGCGTATCAGGATAAGCCCCGTTACGCTCTGATCGCGTTAGGCGAGTCGTTGCAACATCGCCACTGGCTGGTGCTTGACGGCAAGACACTCTACTTTGATCGCAATGGCAATGGGGACCTGACTGAACAGGGAGAACGCATAGAACCAACAACCGATTGGTCGGATACTACACTAATTCATTTTCAACTGGGTGAACTCAAGCAGGATGATCGTACCCATATCAAACTGGGGGCTATAGTACGCAATGTCAGTGAAGTGCGTCAGCGTCCCGAAGCTCCGCCTGCTGAATCACTGGATAATAATGCACTCACATTGGAGATGTGGGGGGAGTTTGCCATCCCCGGCTTTCGTGGACGCTGTGATCATGGCCGCGTGCCCCGGCATGCAGGGCCGTTTGACCAGAATGGCTACCTTCTGTGGAAAAATACTCCTGTTGAAGCCAGCATCATTCACTTTGGTGAATTCTGGAGTGTGCAGTTGCAGGATCACCAACCGCTTCTCATCGGCGTGGAAAATCACATTGGTATCAACGTGGGCAGTCGTGGTTTTGGCACGGGAACATTCGCCAAGCTGGGCTACGAGAAAGTTGTGCCTGAAGGCATCCATCCCAGATTGAAGCTTCGAATCAATGAACGCACGGCTCTGGAATACAGGAGCACGCTCTAGAGTTGCAGGAACGATGTTGAACGTATCAGTTTTATGGCCCGGTGCGGGTCCCTGTCACAGCAAACTCTGGTCAGGCACTGGTGGAAGTTCAATTCCCATGGCCGACACTGCGTCATCAGAACTGTCTGAGCCAGGTGATGTTGCGGGCACTACCGACCGTTCCCACACGGGAACTGGTTTCCAGTCAACATCTTCGCAGCCTGCCACATCCAGACAAAGCCAGCAGTTTTTCTTCCATCATCTTCAGCAGCGATGGCAAGCGATTATTGGCTGGCGGATATCCAGAAGGTACCGTAGTTCAATACGATCTTGCCAGTGGTTCGCGGCTGCTGGAAATTGCCACTGGCAAAACGTGGCGAGGCAATTCACGCTATGTCAATCTGATGCCTGATACCAAAAGCTTCTTTGTCATCCATGAACGATTCGCCAGGATTGAACGATTCCAGAAAGAGGAGAAACAGTTCACTCGCTATGTTGGAGCCACAGGCATCAAGAGATGGAGCCTGGAAACCGGTGAATTGCTGTGGAAAGATACTCGTCCCGACCAAGGTCGGCTGATTTCGCTGAAACTCTCCCCTGATGGCCAGAAAATGGTGGTGATGGAAGAACCTCCCGGAGAATATCCGCGTGGCGAACATGGAATGCTGCGCAGCTGGCAAGGTGATACTTCTACGGGAAAGCTGCAGCCACTTCCTGAACAAATCAGTGGCTTGGGCGTGTTCTCATCAGACAGCCAGGCGTTTCTGACGAACACATTCGATAAACTCGGCTACAGCACCGGCATCCGCTGGCTGCATGGCATAACGTTCGACACGCTGGGAAGTTGGGATATCAAGGAACCCTTGAGCTATGCCGAGATGGGCTGGCCCTTGCCCGATCAGCAATTGCTCTATGTGCACACTATCTATCCTCGCTTGAACCAGGCTAACGCTGTCAGCAGACGGCTGATGTTATTGAGGTATGGCAAGCAAGGCGCTGTGCCGGAAGTGATGTTTGAAAATTTCAAGGACTGTTCCAGTCTTTTGCTGCATCATGATCGACAGTCGCTGTTTTACGTGAAAAAAGATAGCACTGACTTTACGCTCAAGCAATGGCGATGGGCGGATCGTCGGGAAGTTCTCTCCGTGGCGCTGCCTACCGAACCAGGCCGAGCTTACAATGATGTCATTGCTATTTCACCCGATGGGAAGTTGCTGGCACTAGCGCATTTTGCTCAAACGCCTAAGGAACTGGAAAACCTTGACGATCTTCGACCCGAAATGCTCAATCAACCACGAATCATTCTGGTCGATGTACAAAATGGTAAAGTAGCGGGCACTCTCGTCTCACCGCCTGCCTTCATCGGCGGTCTGGCTTTTAGCCCGGATGGCAAACAACTCATCTCCAGTGGCAGTGGCTGCCTGCATCTGTGGGATGTCAGTGAGTGGAAGTAAATGCAGCTGAAGTACCCAGATCGGCACCGAAATATGCGTCGTCAACAAGAAGCAGATGAAAGTGCACAAGCTGATTTGCTATATCCAGTAGTACACTATCGTTGCAGGAGTTTTTCACATTCTCTTATTTTGGAAGCATGACGCTTAGTATCCATCCGATAAATAGCCATCGCTTCCTCGAGTTTCTTATTCATGGCATCAGGCTTCTGGTATTGTTTTAAAAACTGTGCATGCAATAACAGTGCATTGGCAGTTCGAAAATGCTCGGCTGACCAGCGTTTTCTCTGCGCCAATTCATATTCTTCAAAAGCAGAAGCCACCCTGCCAAGAGGTTGTTGACTCGCGTTCAACATCTCGGCGTAATCTTGTAGCACCACACCAGCGTTGTAGTTTTCAAATCCGACGGTAAGTCGCATAATACGCAGACTGTCTTCGTAAGCCTGTTGCGCCTGCGTATAGTTTTTCTTGCCTGAATATGCTTTGGCCATCTGAAAAAGGAGTATGGCTTCGTAAGCATGGTCTGGACCAAACTCCGATTGCAATAAAGATCGACAGGTCTGAAATTGTTTCAAAGCAAGATCATGCTGGGAAGCTACAAGAAAAGTTGCACCACTCTTGAACGCACTGGTTGCTTCCACCAATTTTGGATAACCGGCTTTAACAGCGAGCCTGTTCAGGCTGGGGACACAGAGTTTCAATGCTTCCAGAATTTTTCCCTGATTCGTCAACGCGCTACCCAGCGCCAGAGTGGCGCGATGTTTCAAGTAAGAATCCTTTTGTCCTTTTTGATCCTGTCCGTCGATAATCTCCCGCAGGCGTCGCTCTGCTTCAGGATAATCTTCGGCATCAATGGCAACGTAACTTCGATACAGTTGAACATTCTGAAGTATTACATCTTCTTCTGAGAAACTTTTCTTCAGGATTTCGTAAGCCTGGGTCAGTTCCACCTCAGCAGCGCGTGTTTTTCCCTGTTCTGTATGCACCAGGCCCAGCAGCATCAGACAAGTGCCCAGATCAGCATGATCATTCGGGAGAATCTTCTTCTTCAATTCAAGCGATTGCAGCAAGAGAGATTCCGCTTTCGGAAACATCGAAATAGTACGGTAACCGTTACCGATCATTTGCAGAACTGCAGCATAGATAAACAGATCCTGGGATAATTCCCGTTGAGCTTTGGCTTCCGAAGCTCGTAAAGAATCAAGCAACTTCCGATTCTGACCAAAACTGCTGGGGTTAATAAACAAAGGATCATCATCATTGCTGCCCATGATGGATTCGGCCATCATCCTGGCGACCATCGCTTGCTTAACTTTGTTCTCGCTATCACGCGCTGCCGCTTCAGAACGTTGCGCCTTTTCCTGCGCAATCTCTTCTTCGAGGGCATGCGCTTGTGCCTGTCGCATGAATACCAGTGAGCTGATGAGGCCGGCAATGAGAGCCAGGACTACCAGCGCACCAGCAAGCACCTGTTGCCGGTTGCGGAGTATGAATTTCGAAAGGCGGTAGGAAAGTGTTGGCGGCCCTGCCTGAACAACTTCGTTATTCAGAAACCGTTGGATATCATCTGCAAAAGCAGTTGCAGTGTCGTAGCGACGGTCTCGTTCCTTGGCCAAGGCTTTCATGACGATCCAGTCGAGATCGCCCGCAATCATCTTGGTGAGCCGCTTGGGTTCCAGCCTGCGTTGAGCAGAAATGCTGGGCAATTTTTCGCCACTTTGAGAGAGCTTGGTGCTTGGCTTGTCTGGAACCTTTTCGCGAATCAGCCTCAACATCTCGGTAAAGCCTGCACTCCGCAACACTTTGCCATCGATGGGACGAGAGTCCGTCAGCAATTCGTAGAGGATACACCCCAGCGAGTAGATATCCGTTCGGGTATCAATATCGAGATTCGTCAACTCGGCCTGTTCGGGACTCATGTATTCGAGTGTGCCAATGATAACCCCTACTTCGGTGAAGATAGTACGCTGTGTGAGGTTATGATGCAGCGCCTTGGCGACACCAAAATCAATGACTTTCACGAGGGGCTTGCCATCATACAAGGCGACCAGCACATTGCTGGGTTTCAAATCCCGATGAATAATTCCCTTCTGATGTGCATGCTGGATTGCCGAGCAGACGGTACTGAAGAGTTTCAGTCTTTCTTCGATATTCAGTTTGGCTTGATTGCAAAAATCGTTGATCGGTATGCCTTTGACCAGTTCCATCACAAAAAAGGGACGCCCATCTGAAATGGTCCCGGCATCGTAAACCTTGGCAATATTTGGATGGTCCATCATCGCCAGGGCCTGACGCTCGATTTCGAATCGTGCCAGCACTCCTTTGGAATCCATGCCCGGTTTGATGAGCTTGATGGCAACCCTGCGTCGAACCGGTTCGGTTTGCTCTGCAAGCCAGACAGCTCCCATGCCACCTTCACCAAGCACGTGAAGCAGCCGATATTGGCTCCCCGTAGTTGACTTCACCTCCTGTACTTGTTTCTTCCCAGCGTCTTGGTTTGAGCTTAAGCCGAGTTCATCTGTCAAAACGGGTTCAGCCGGATTTTTGTTTTGAAGATCCAATTGCTGGAGTCGAGCTTTGATTTTCTCAACAAGATTCTGACAATCGCGTGTATGACAAAATTCTTCTACTGTAACTTGTGGATCAGCAGATTGTTGTTGGCGATACTGTTGAATCAGATTTTCGACGTTGGAATCCGACATTGTTTCCACTCGAAAGATATTTCTCCCAATTGAATCAATTCTTGTCCATAATGCAAAGAAAAATGAAACGATTGAAGCAATTTCCACTTAATGGTAGATACGAAAGCTAAACGACGTGCATCAATTTCAACAACTCCCCCATCTCCTTCGCTGTCACGAACAGCCTCCCCTGTTTTTCCGGAATGAACCCTGCCGCGACGGCTTTTACCAGCCAGGTGATGAGTTCATCGTAAAACCCAAAGGCGTTCAACAAACCGATGGGTTTATCGTGCAGTTTGAGTTGCTTCCAGGTAATGATCTCAAAGAGTTCATCCATGGTGCCATAGCCGCCGGGGAGGGCGATGAAGGCATCAGCGAGTTCTGCCATGCGGGCCTTGCGTTCGTGCATGGTGCTGACAATTTCAAGCCGGGTGATGCCATGATGAGCCAGTTCCGCTTCGACCATGGAGCCTGGAATCACGCCGACAATGTCGCCTTGCAGTTCGAGAGCAGCATCCGCAATCACACCCATCAGGCCGATGTTGCCTCCACCATAAACAATGGAGTGCCCCTGCTTGACGATGAGCCTGGCCGCCTGGGCAGCACAGTTGGCGTAGCAGGTTTCCAGCCCGGTTCGGGCTCCGCAAAAGAGTGCAATCCGCATCCTTCCCCCGTTCCTTTGTATTGCTATGCTACGAGTAACTCAAACTGAGCAAATTATCTTGCTCCCCTCTCCCCCTTGGGGAGAGGGGCTGGGGGTGAGGGGTATATTATGTGGCGAAGCCCATCATCTTCCTCTCAATTGAATAGAACACGAAGGGCTTACGCCATGTGTAAAACCCCTCACCCTAGCCCTCTCCCCGAGAGGGAGAGGGAATTCCACTTAGTATGAGTGAGTAACTCCTCTTCCTTGTGATTACACCTATGACTGACATCACCCTTCGTCGTGCCCTGTTGAGCGTAACGGATAAAACCGGGCTGGTATCTCTAGCTCAGGCATTGCACAAACTGGGCGTGGAACTCATCTCCACCGGTGGCACACGCAACACGCTCGCTGAGGCAGGTCTGCCCGTCAAAGACATCAGCGAGGTGACCAAGTTTCCAGAAATGCTGGATGGCCGCGTGAAGACGCTGCATCCCGCAGTGCATGCGGGCATCCTCGCCAAACGTGACAAGGCTGAGCACTTGAAGACGTTGCAGGAACATCAACTGCCCGTCTTCGATCTGATTGTCTGCAACCTCTATGCGTTTGAAGAAACCGTTGCCAAGCCGGGCTGCACCATGGCCCAGGCAATTGACAACATTGATATCGGCGGCCCCACCATGATCCGGGCTGCTGCCAAGAACCACAACGGCGTAGCAGTGCTGACATGCCCCAGTCAATATGCATCGTTTGTGGAAGAAGCCCAGAACAACGCAGGCAAAATCAGCCTGGCAACCCGGCAAAAACTCGCTGCGGATGCCTTCTCCATCATCGCTGATTACGACCTGGCTATTGCCAAGTACTTTGCTGAACAATCGAGCAAGGAAACCTTCCCGGCATCCTTGCGGCTCAGTTGGAAACGCAAAGCGACTCTGAGGTATGGTGAAAACCCGCATCAGCAGGCTGCTTTCTATGTTGAATCCAAACCGAGCCGGGCTTCTGTTTCTACTGCCCAATCGCTGGGTGGCAAGGAACTTTCCTTCAACAATCTGTTCGATCTGGACAGTGCGTTGACTCTCGTTCGCACCTTTGCCGAGCCAGCGGCCGTGGTCATCAAGCACAACAACCCATGCGGTGCTGCCGTAGCTGCCACGCTGGTAGAAGCGTATCGCCGTGCAAACGAGGGCGACCCGATCAGCGCCTTCGGCGGCATCGTCGGGCTGAACCGCGAAGTGGATGCTGCAACCGCTCAGCAAATGACCGAGCCTGGCCGGTTCTTTGAAGCCATCATTGCTCCCGGCTTCAGCGATGAAGCGATGAACATTCTCCGCACCCGGCCCAAGTGGAAGGATAGTGTTCGACTTTTAGCTACCGGCCCGCTCGAGGGAAATGCTTACGGCTTCGATCTGAAAAAGATCGAAGGCGGCTTGCTCGTGCAAAACCTGGACAATGCGGTGCTCGACTGGAGCCAGGTGAAGGTGGTTACCAAGCGTGCACCCACACCCAGCGAACTGGCAGATTTAGCCGTAGGCTGGGCAGTGGTGAAGCAAGTGAAAAGTAATGCCATTGTGCTGGCGAAGGATCGCATGGTGATTGGCGTGGGTGCTGGCCAGATGAGTCGCATTGATTCGGTGCAGATTGCCATCCGCAAAGCTGGGGACAGAAGCCAGGGTTCCGTGCTCGCCTCCGATGCCTTCTTCCCATTCCCCGATAATGTCGAAGCTGCTGCTGCAGCAGGCGTGAAAGCCATTGCCCAGCCAGGCGGCTCCGTCAAGGACCAGGACAGCATCGCCGCCTGCGACAAGCATGGCATCGCCATGGTCTTCACCGCCATGCGGCATTTCAAGCACTAACATATTTAGCCCCCGGCTCTTTAAGCCGGGGGAGGGTTCACGCGAGGTGCGTTACGTCTTTCAAGATGGCGTTATTGCTGGCTGTGATATGCCTTCGTGCACACCCGCCCCACACTAAAGGAAAACGGGGCCAAATGAAACTCGAGCAGTGTAATGGGTGACGCCGGATTCCCGTTCATGTTTTGTGTACTGTTTTTCATTTTCGCAATCTTTGCGAGAAAGATGACGCACTTCATGTTGTTTGGATACCGATTAATCTATACCGAGAAAGATTATCTATATCGTTGGATGAACAAGAACACCGATTTGCTTATTTCGCTAAGCAGACTTACCTGGTTAGCAATCGCCTGCATCAATCTATACATCACGATAATGCTTCTGAACCGTTAAACCGCAATGCCTCTGTGCCATGAAACCAATTGATTGCATCATTCGTCCGATGGTACATAAAAGTGTTTATTTAACTGTACTGCACGTGTGCCATTGCGTGCAGATACTCCTGCTAGCAATGCACAAGTGTGTAAGGGAAGATGGCATCATCATGCCTAAGCACGGCCAAACGATGACATCCGACAAAACTGAATGAAATTTCAATTCCTCTACCTGAATTCAGTGTGGCACCGGGTGTGTCTGGGTGCACTACTGGGTGGGTTGATGGGATTCGGTCTTTGTTACTACGCTTTATACATCCAAAAGCCAAGCAAGGTGTTTTTTTCGATTAGTGTTACAGACAATATTCCAGCCGAGACTGTGAAAGATATTTATCGTCAAGCAGAAATTGAGGCGCGGAGAATATCAGGCGACGATGTACCCATGAAAATCATGATTTTTGGTTTCGTATTTCTTCCGCTCACTGTTATCGCAGTCATCATCATCTGTGGCTTCTGCTGGCCACATGAACGAAAGAAACTTCATTCAGTTTGTCATTTACGCCATCTGCCCGTGTGTCATTGCTTGCAGATACTCCTGCCAGCAATACTCCGTGTGCCATGGCACCGTTAGGATGCATCACTAATTTCTGGAAGTTTTTGCGGAAATGAATTTGATTGACAGCGAGGACAACTGCGCGATGTTGTTCTATCACCTGTCCCTGCACATTTGAAATGAATTGCAGCACGGCATGACGGACAGATAGCACCTTCCAGGATACTCGCAATTCGTTGCTGACATTGCACACACATTTCGTTAACTACCTGCTGTGAAGTTGATGCTTCTCGCTTTTCTACGGGTAGTTCGTTTTTCTCCACAAGCCTGGCTGCTAAAAGTCCAACGACCAAACCTGCTACAGCAAGTACGACAGGAACGGTTAGCCAGAAGATAAAATCGTTCGAATAGTATGCGATCACTAATCCCACAACTAGAAACAGAGACATGAAGCTGCAACCGAGTGCAGTCTGGCTTTGCATATTTGTTGATTGATTCTCGTGATCCATCTCGGGTATTTCTGGAATGTTGCTACCAGTGTAGAGACCATAATCCTTCGAACCATGCTGCATTTCAAGCTAAAAAACCAGCCCTGACAATGTTGCCAGGGCTGGTGATGTACTCTGTTCTTCTGTCGCAGGTTTCCTTACACGATGGCCATGAGTTCCACTTTCATTTCGACCAGGTGAGCGTCCCAGCGATGGTGTGTTTCGACAAAAATCATTTCGTCATCGATATCGAGCACGCGAACCAGGCACATCTTGCCGTTGCGTGAACGCACCCGAACCCATCTACCAATGCTTAATTCTGCAGTGGCTTCGAATCGAGCACGATGAAGCTTGTGCACCTTGGCTGAATTGGGCTGGCCGTAGGCCTGTTGTTCAAAGCGTTTGACAGTCGTGGCGCCAACTGCCATGCCTTCGAGGGCCATACCGAGACCTGGCATACGTGGATGATCCACGCCGACAGTAACGCGAGTCGGGCCGCGTTTGCTGGAAGTAACCGTTGTTCCATCAACAAATCGTTTGACATAATTCACATCGACCACATCTCCGCGCCGTGCCGTTTTCATGACGGGCTCCCGTTCTTGAGTACTGGAAACAACAGCCTGTCTCGTTCGATGCAGGCGGCACACCAGGGTGCTGCGAGTTCATCGCGCTTCAGGCTCAAGCAGATCACGTCTCAAACTGGAGGCAGGAAAAATCCAGCAAGAAATGAACAGACAAAAGGCTCAACAGAAGTGTCGAGTAAAGGCTTAGGAAGGTAATGATACCATATTCTGTTGATCATTACCAGTTCAAAGTCTGACGAACATGTCATTCATTCATGCACAGAGCGTTACAACGCCATTACTTGGCATCGCGGCGGGCTTGCGTTCGTTTGCCACCTGACGAGCTCTGCCCAAACCCCCGGGAATCATTCCCGGTGAACTGGGTGGCTTTGCGCTGGGAGGCTGCTGAGGTCTTTTTTTGACTGGTACGATCGGCTGCGACCGCGTTTTTGATCATCTGAACCTGGGCGGGCCATGAGGCCTTCGCACTTTTCTTCGCGGGCATGGTTGCTTTCTACTCTGAGTAAGTTACTGGTGTTGTGTTATGTTACGGTATTACGGAAGTGCTGACGATGAATACGCAGAATCGCATGAGAATCATGATGTCCAGATGGTTTCCCGTAACCACACCTCGACGGAGTACCGCCGGAGTGTGGCACAGATTCCGAACAGGTACTTCAGCTGGACATTCAGTATGACACTACTGAATCATCTCGACGGAGCGAGATGACGACAAACTGATAAACTAAATCACATCATTGCATTGTCCCTGTTCAAAATGGAGAGAGCGCATCATGATCGAGCCACTCAGTCGCAGTTCGGGCAAGGTGCTGGGTTTCAAGATGTCGGGCAAGCTGCACGATGCCGACTATCAGCATTTTGTACCGACCGTGGATGCCGCGGTTGCAAAGCTTGGCAAAGTCCGCCTGCTGGCGGTGTTTCATGATTTCCAGGGCTGGGACATGCATGCCCTGTGGGACGATATCAAGTTTGCCACCACGCACTGCACGAAGATTGACCGCATCGCCCTGGTGGGGGACAAGAAATGGGAAGAATGGATGGCGAAAGTCTGCAAGCCCTTCACCATGGCCAGCATCCAGTATTTTGATGCAACCAAAGAAGTTGACGCATGGAAGTGGCTGGAAGAAGGGACGTAGATTCTTACTGTTTTGCTCCGAAGCTTCGAAGGAGCGACCTATTCGAGCGCTCCTCCGGAGCTTGACCATTCTTTCCTTGCTCACCAGGCCCTGCCGGGCCTGGCTAATACCGTTCGCTCCTTTGGAGCAAGAGACCGTTTCACACTGACTGTAAAACAAAAACAGCCCGGAGAACTTCCAGGCTGCGTTGTTGTAACTGGTATCGGCTAAGCAGCTTTCCGCAGGCCAGCATGTTTCTCGACAAAGTTGACGCAACTGGCCACCACGCGGCGCTGTTGTTCAAGCGTGAGTTCCGGGAACATGGGCAGGGCCAGCACTTCCTGGCAGGCCTTCTCGGTCACGGGTAGGTCACCCGTCTGGTAGCCCAGGTAAGCGAAGACTTTCTGCTGATGCAGTGGCAGCGGATAGTAGATTTCGGTGCCGATGCTGTCATCAGCCAGGTGTTTGCGGAGAGCATCGCGCTGTCCATCGGGAACGCGTACCACGTACTGATTGAAGCAGTGCTTGCCAAACGTCTTCACCGTAGGACGGACGAAATACTGATCGAGTTTATGCTCAGCAAGCATGCTGTCGTACCGGCTGGCAATCGCAGAACGGGCATTGTTCCACAGATCAACATAAGGCAGCTTCACTCGGAGCATGGCAGCCTGGATCGCATCGAGCCTGCTGTTCCAGCCCATCTCTTCGTGATAGTACCGTTGATACATGCCGTGGTTACGCAGGCAGACCAGCTTGCGGGCCCATTCACGGTCGTTGGTGACGATCATGCCACCGTCGCCGTAAGCGCCCAGGTTCTTGGTCGGGTAGAAGCTGAAGCAGGCCATCGCGCCAAGTGTGCCACAGCGTTTGCCCTGGTATTCGGAACCAGTCGACTGGGCAGCATCTTCAATGACATGCAGGTTGTGTTCATCTGCTAATCGCCAGATCGGTTCCATGTCAGCACATTGGCCATACAGGTGCACCGGCATGATGGCCTTGGTACGTGGCGTGATCTTGGCTGCGATCTTGCTCGTATCGATATTGAACGTATCGGGTTCGATATCAACGAAGACGGGCGTGGCACCCAGCCGGGCGACGCAACTGGCCGTCGCGAAGAAGGTGAATGCGGTCGTAATAACTTCATCGCCTGGGCCAATATCGAGGCATTTCAGTGCCAGGGAGATGGCATCGGTACCGGAGGCGCAGGCGACGGCAGCGGATGCACCACAATACCCGGCAAATTCCTTTTCCAGTGCTTCCACTTCCTTGCCACCGATGGCACAGCCGGAATCGAGCACGCGTCGGCATGCTTCTTCCAGGTGAACTTTCAGCCCTTTGTATTGCAGTTTCGCGTCAAACAACGGAACAGGCTGCAGTGGTGTCGGAAACTTGAGCGTAGACATGAGCAGACTCCCTCCCTCAAGCGTGGGGACATTCCCTGTCCCATAGCATTTGGCACCATAAGGTGAAGCGTGTATTCTGTCAAGAGAAAAGCCATTAGCTGTCAGCTATCAGCTTACAGATATCAGCCATGCGGGAAAAACTATGCAATTTGCTTTGCATCGTTCAATAATTAAGGGTGGAGTCGAGCATAGCTACACTTCCGCTTGTGCCTTATTAGCTGATAGCTGACAGCTGATAGCTTAATACTGACTACTCCAAGGTTTCCCCGTGAACACCAAGACTAAAATCTGTGGCCTCACCACCCCCGCCTGCGTTGAGGCCTGCCTGGCTGTCGGCGTCGATGCCATCGGGCTCAATTTTTATCCCCCTTCCCCTCGCTCAGTCACCCTGGAGCAGGGGGCCAGGCTGCGGTTGATGATTCCCTCCACCATTCAAGTAGTAGGTGTTTTCGTTCGACCAGATCAAGCCTGGTTGCAATCGGTGATGGCTGCCATCCCGCTCGATGTCGTGCAACTGCATGGCACCGATGCAATGTACTGGAAGACGTTCTCCCCCATTGCCATTCCTCTCTGGCTGGCGTGTGGCATCAAAAGCACGGATGATCTCGCCGAGGTACAGCAACAACTATCTGATTGCCAAGCTGCGGGGGGTAAGGTAACAGCCTTGCTGCTCGATGCCAAGGTGGATGGACAGCATGGCGGGACCGGCCAGACCGCACCCTGGTCGCTCGTTAAGCAGGTTCGATGTCCAGTTCCTTTGGTGCTGGCGGGCGGTCTGACACCTGACAATGTTGCTGAAGCAGTGCAAGAGGTGCAACCCGCCTGGGTCGATACCGCCAGCGGAGTAGAAAACCAGCCCGGCATCAAGGATGCAGACAAGGTGCGTAGGTTCGTGCAAGCCGTGCGTGATAATATTTAGCCCTCATCCCTTCAGGTCGGGGGCGGGTGCGTGCGGTCGAGAAATACGCATTGCGAAGGAAAAATACCGTGGTCACGATCACTCCCGCGCGAACCCGCCACAGGCTTAAAGAGCCGATGGCTAACTGGGAAATGTGTGTATTAGTCAATAGGGCTTAGTTTCAATTATCCTGCTATGTCAATACGTGAGGGAGACGTTCGCGTTGTGCCAACTTATGGATGCGCAGATGCATTGCCGTGGATCGCCTCGTGCATGCTCTTTTCCAGATCCTCAAGGGAGATCATTTCCGCTTTCCCTGAGCGCATCTCATCCAGACGACGATCCATTTCTTCCAGACTGATCGGTTCTTCCTCCAAGCCTTCCAAAAGCTCATGTGCAAGGATGATGCGATCTTCCATAGGAAGATTCATAACAACTTTTCTAGCGTCAGCCAGCACGGTGCTCATAGGTTTCTCTATCAGTCCATAACATCTTATCCTAATGGACATTGAGCGTTCAATAGAAGTTGTAGCTTGAATGTGCCATTTGATCCCGCACTCATTCATTGAAGCTGTGCCGCATTCCGCTGTTTACTCACGTCGGAATGTGGTTTTCGGCAACCGCAAACTCCCACACCTCGGCTGAGTAGAGCCGAAGTGTAGCATCATGCACACACCACCGCGCGAACCCGCCACCGGCTTGAAGAGCCGGTGGCTAAATGGGATTGATGGGGCAAAATGTTCCTTCCCTGCTTCACAGCCGGTTTCCATTTGCATCCTGACTGTCACCTCGCCACAATAGAGTCTTCTCGCGGCAGGGGTTACTGTCGTCATGGAATCAGCCACACCATTACTTTCGACCAAGTCGTGGTCGCTGGAGGAGATTGAAGAGCGGCATGCTGCCATTCTGGAGGCTGCCCTTGATGCCATCATTACGATGGATCATCAAGGAACGGTGATTGAATTCAACCCCGCAGCGGAAAGACTTTTTGGCTATCGGCGTGAACAGGCAGTAGGCCAACCCCTGGCATCACTCATCATCCCCGTCAGGCTGCGAGATGCCCATCAGCAAGGCATGAAGCGTTACCTGGCAACCGGTCAGGGCGCGGTGCTGAACAAGAGGCTGGAGATGCCGGCACTCCATGCGGATGGCCATGAATTTACCGTCGAACTCACCATCGTTCGCATTTCCACGCGGGGAACACCTCAGTTCACAGGCTTCCTGCGTTATGTGAGTGAATTGCGATGGAAAGAAGAATCGCTGCGTCGCAAGGCCAAGTTGCTGGATGAAGCCCAGGCCCTCGCCCAGATGGGCAGTTGGGAATGGGACCTGATCAGCAACCAGGTCACCTGTTCCGACCAGATGTATCGCATCTTCGGGCAGTCTCGTGGTACATTCCCTTCACGGTTCGAATCGTTCATGGAATGCATCCATCCCGAAGACCGCCTAGCAGTACAGCAAACCATTGAACAGTCAGTGAATCCGGGAATCCTGAATGTCGTGGGGCGCATCGTTCGACCTGATGGCACGGTTCGCATCGTGCATACACAGGGTGAAGTCATCCGCGATGCACAAGGCAATCCGGTGCGTATGACCGGCTACTCGCAGGATATCACCGACCGTCAGCAGGCAGAAGAGGCCCTACGTGCCAGCCAGAAGCAGTTGGCTTCCATTGCCGCTTCCATGCCCCAGGCGCTGTATGTTTTTGATATCTTCGAAAAGCGGATGATTTATTCCAACCGTGAAGTGTGGA
This sequence comes from Planctomycetia bacterium, assembly GCA_016795155.1. Lineage (NCBI taxonomy): Bacteria > Pseudomonadati > Planctomycetota > Planctomycetia > Planctomycetia bacterium. Next base: position 31,327 of record JAEUIE010000014.1, read on the forward strand.
GCGATCTGGCGTATACCCGGGAGGAAGTGGATAAACTCGGCCCGCAGTTTCTTACTCTGATGCTGCACCCGGAAGACCAGGAGAGACTGCCGGGATTGCTGGCACGCTGGGATACTGCCCGCGATGGTGAGGTGCTTGAGACCGAGTACCGCATCAAGCATGCCAACGGCACCTGGCGATGGCATCTCGGTCGTGACGCAGTTTTCAAGCGTGATCAGGAAGGGAAAGTCCGACAGATCATCGGCACCATCCAGGACATTACCGATCGCAAACGTGCCGAGGAGGAAAAGCAGAAACTGCAGGCACAGGTGCAGCACGCCCAGAAAATGGAAAGTCTGGGCATTCTCTCCGGCGGTATCGCACACGACTTCAACAACCTGCTCACCAGCGTGCTGGGATACACCGATCTGGCCATGAGCGAACTGCCAGCCAACTCGCTGGCCCATCAATATGTGGCTCATGCGGTCGATGGCGCTCGCCGCGCCGCTGAGTTGACACAGCAGTTGCTGGCCTATTCCGGCAAAGGCCGCTTTGTCGTGGAGCCTCTCGATCTCTCTGCCATCACCGAAGAGATGACCAGGCTGCTGCAGGTGTCAATCTCGAAAAAGTGCGTGATCCAATTCGATCTGCGAAAACCCCTGGCTGCCGTGGAAGCTGATGCCGCCCAGATGCGCCAGGTAATCATGAATCTGGTGATCAATGCCTCGGAAGCCATTGGTGATGAACAGGGCGTGATCGGCATCAGCACGGGCATCATGCAGTGCGACCGGGCCTGGTTTGCCGATGCCTGCGCCGCTGATGATTTGCCTGAAGGCCAGTACGTGTTTCTGGAAGTGAGCGATACAGGCTGCGGCATGGATGCGGAAACCAAGGCAAAAATATTCGATCCTTTTTTCACGACCAAGTTCACCGGTCGCGGGCTGGGGCTTTCGGCAGTGCTGGGCATCGTGCGCGGGCACCGTGGCGCCATCAAGGTCTATTCCGAACCAGGCAAGGGAACATCCATCAAGATGGTCTTCCCCTCGTCGCAGTTGCCTGCACGCGCCCAGGAACCAGCCAGCGACACTCCGACACCATGGCGTGGGCATGGCACAGTGCTGATCATTGACGATGAACCATTTGTCATCGAACTGGCCCGCTGCATGCTCGAAAAGATGGGGTTCACGGTACTGACCGCCCGCAACGGCCATGATGGGCTGCACGTTTTTGAACGGGAGGGGAACAACATCCGCCTGGTGCTCCTCGATATGACCATGCCCCAACTCGATGGCGAAGAAACCTTCCGCGAACTGCGCAGGCTCCGCAGCGATGTACTGACCATTCTTTCTAGTGGCTACAACGAACAGACCGCCACCAGCCGCTTCGCCGGCAAAGGCCTGGCGGCGTTTATCCAGAAGCCTTATACCTTCGAACAATTGCAAACCACCGTGCGCCAGGTGCTGGAAAAGGGAACTAAGCCCGGTGAAGCAGGAGAATGAACATTGGACAGAATTCTGCCCTGTCTCACTTATCATCCCGCTTGAGCGTCATCCCCTTTTGAGTATTGCGTGAACGGAGCATATCCACCGGAGCGGTGGGGATTGCTTCCGGGTAGAGGGTGACCGATTGCTTGTCCTCTGCAAGAGTGAGTGCCTGGATGGAATTCATACCGAATTGCTCCGGAAAAGGAGGCAGCAGGAACAGGAGATTGCCTATGCCCACACCCTTGAGGCTGGAAGACATGTTGGGCATCATGCTGGTACCTGCCCCGGAGCATTGGAAAATGCTTGCAGTGCTGGTTTTCTTGATCAGGGTGTTTCTACTCTTGTCGCGATCATGCACCCAGTAACCAGCGAAGTCGCTGCCATCGCCCTGCTGAAACCAGTTCGGATCGACAAACCCGAAATCGAGCCGCTCGAGTTTACCGTTGCGGGCCTGTTCTTTCTCCAGTTCCTGTCGACGTGCCAGTGGATTCATTCCCAACCCCATTCCCGGATTATTCACGCGGAACGGATTGTCTTTGGTTTTGTCATTGGTCTTGCCGGAAGTCTTACCGAAACCACCAAATCCACTACCTGTTTTGCTGAGAGTGGTTTTACCTTGAGACTTGGCAGATTCCTTTCGCGGTGAATTGGACGCCGTACGCGGACCAGCTTCGCCGGAAATCGCATCGAGCGTCCATTTGCCTGAGAGGCCATCTTCGCCGAGTTCAAGTTTTCCACTCCGTTCGCGGCCACGTGCATCGTGCAGAGTGAAACTGAGCGTATTGTTGCGTGCCTGGCCAGCAAGAACTGCTGTGACAGCGGTACCTCTGCTACCATCAATGGGCAAAGCCCCCAGACTGCTGCGGAAGGCCTTGCTGGAGAAGGTGCCGATCACCCCTTTCTCATTCTGATACAACGTCAGCACGCCATAGTCGAACAGCCAGTAGCCGGCGAACCGTGCGTCACTCGGTCGTTCAGCCAGGCTCGAACCTGTCAGTGTCAGGAGTTCACCATCGCGGGCCAGTGTGGCAGCAGGAAACTTCGCCTGCATTTCTGCAATCTTGCGTTCCCAATCCAGTGTCAGCAGTCGTCCCGCCTGTTGCCGGGAGACGATGCGTTCCAGGCTCTGAACCTTCGTATTCATGTCCATATCGCGGTTGGCATCAATCTTACCGGGTGACTCAAGTTTCTGTTTTTCCCATTCGTTCTTGAGGCTATCGACAGCCTTGGAAGCCTTCTGCTCCCCCTTTTTCCATTCGTCTACTCGGCGCTGCAGAATAGCACGGGAACGAGCCAGGTCAAAACGGCCATCGCCTGGCTTCAGATCCAGCCGAAGCACACCCACCAGGCGGTTGGCATCATCGAAGCATTCCAGTGCAGGCAATGCGGATTTGCTGTCACTGGTGATGGTGAAGCCGCCTCGTTCATCACGGTTCCAGGTCAGACCTGCGAAGGAAACCGTTTTGCCAGTCAATTTGGTTTTGGAACTCTGCCCCTTGATGCTCACCAGGGTGATGCGCTGCATGAGATCGTAACGCATGGGTGTTCCCAAAGTGCCCACCAGTTCCCAGTGCATTCCCGATGGTGCAGGCAGAGCCGTCCAGTCCTGTTCCTGGGTTGCCTTGCTTTCCCTGCGAGCTGCCTCCATATCAAACAGCACCGGTGGCTTCATCATCATCAGCACGTCACGATCTCGCACATCGATAGCTACTGTGCTCTTGACGAACAGTTTCACTATCTGATCGAGGTCATCATCAGAATTCGACATTCGATCCATCATGGCATTGATGCTGCGCTGCAGTTCCTGGCCGAGTTCTTGAGCCTCTTTGGCGCCAGGCATGTGGGCTACCTGCATCACGTAAGGCATCGGGTTCACTGCAACCACAAAGCTGCTGGCTAGTGCCTTGTCGGACAATTCCACCGTTCGGGCCAGCGACGGCGCCAACGCGGGCAAGATCACACCCATGACAGAATCGAGACGATTGCGTTCAAGGTTCACCAGGGTAACCGGGTGCGTATCTGCCAGTTGAATAGTAACCTGAGGTAATGCTCGCTGCTGGATGCTGGCAGGCCGAATCGGGCAGCCCGTTCGCAGACTGTGTTCGATGAGTTTGGCTTTGAGGGGTGCAGGATCGCCTGATGGAATGTTGCCCAACTTACGTATCATCCATCCCTTGGGCTTGGCTGGTTCAAACCCCTGCAGGTAACTGGCCCAGGAACTTAACCCGGCGAGTTCAAGCCGAGCCTTCAGCTTTTGTATGGTCTGCGGAGTGCCGGGCAGAATCAGAAAACCAGGGAGCGTGACTGAATCGATCCAGTGCTGTTCGACCTGGAAGTAAAGAGTGTCGATACCCTGCTCAAGAAAAAAGGCCCGCAGCGTGCGATAGTCATCGGCAAAGCTGTCTCGATCCCTGGCGCCGAGAATAGCTTGCCGAACGGGATTATCGGCAGGAAGTTTCTGCACCACCGGCCACAACTGGCTGGCCAGCTTCATGGCATTCTCGGCCTGCAGGCCTGAAAAGTGAAAGCGGTAAAACTGCTTGGTGTTGGAATTCACCAGGAACGTGGGGATTTCCTGAGCAGAAGGCGACTGGGCCTGTGCCGATAGGTAACAGTACACCGTGACGAGCAGAGGCAGACACGCACGTACCATTGTGATATCCCAACGTGGCATCGGTATTCGGGCTTACCAATAGCTAACACTGATATCTGCACGAAGCAAGAAGAAAAGCCAGGCGGTTCCAGTCCACGAATGAATCTGGTCGCATCTCGCCCCCGGTGTTACTTCCCGTAGGCTAATTCGGTACATTCCGTAAGGCAAATGCGTTCATGCGTGAATTGACTGCGATAGCTGACAAGCATGATGCCCAGGTATTCGTCGATTATCTGCTGACTCAGAATATTTCAGCAGTGATCAGGATGGATGAAGGTCATCCGGTAGTCTGGGTGCATAACGAAGATGACCTCGAGCCAGCTCGCGCCATCTGGAACGCATTTCAGCAGAACCCACACGACAGCAAATACCGTTCAGCACAGAAACCAGCCAAGGAACTCCGCAAGCTCAAAGAAAAAGTAGATGCGAAATATGCCCAGCTCTACAAGGACAGTTACGAGTTCTGGGGACGGCCGAGCCCCAAACAGGTGCCCATCACTATCGCCTTAATCATCATCAGTGTTGCAGTCACTTTCTGGACCGAGTTTGGCGGCAATGTGAAGAACCTGCTGACACTTACCATGATGGACAAGGTGAGTAATCAACTCCCGCTTCAAGTCAAAATTCAGCCCGAAGCACAGGCCGAAGCAAAAAAGCTGCAACTCGAATCGCTGTTCCAGGGAGAATTCTGGCGACTGATCACTCCGATATTCCTTCACTTCTCCACCTTACACCTGCTTTTCAACATGTATGCCCTCTATTCCCTGGGGGGAATGATCGAATGCCGACGCAGCATCTGGTGGTATGTGATGTTCATCTTGTGCACCGGTATCTTTTCCAATGTCCTGCAGTTCATGTTTCCCACCTTGTTTGACCTGCACGCAGCAAAGGTTGTCGTTTTCGGCTCGCCACTATTCGGAGGTATGTCGGGCGTGGATTTCGCTCTGTTTGGCTTCCTGGTTGCCAAGTCAGTTTATTCTCCCGAACCGGGGATGGTGCTGCCACGCGATACCATTGTGACCATGCTCATCTGGCTGGTCATCTGCATGACGGGTTTTATCGGCTCTATTGCCAACACCGCCCACGTTGCCGGACTACTGATTGGCTTCGCCATCGGCGGGTTCAGCAAGTTCAGAAAACGATTTTTTCAGCAGCGGTAATCCTTTGGACAACGCTGCCATCCGTCCATAACTCAATAGTGCAGATATCTTTCACCCTGGAAACTACCTCCATGCACAAGCGTGCCAATGCATTCACCATGATGGGACATTCGCTGACTCTGGTTGGCCCGGAACTGAAAAAGGGGGACAAGGCTCCCGATTTCAAAGTTCACAAGTTCGAAAAAGGCAAAGGCCTGGTGCCTGTGTCGCTGCAGGATGCCCTGCAGGGCAAGCCCGCACTTTTCAGCGTGGTGCCTTCGCTCGATACTCCCGTCTGTTCCGTGCAGACCCAGAAGTTCAACAAGGAACTGGCTGCCTTTGCCGAGAAGCTCAACAGCTACACCGTCAGCCTCGATCTGCCCTTTGCCATGAACCGGTTCTGTAGCGATGCAGCTCACACCATTGATCAGTTGCACAATCTTTCTGATTACATGGATCGCTCATTCGGCACCGCGACCGGCACCCTCATCGATGAAGTGAAACTACTCTCCCGCGCGGTGTTTGTGGTTGATAAGACCGGCACCGTGGCCTATGCCGAGTACGTTGGTGAGGCAGGCAAGGAACCCAACTACGAAGCGGCGCTGAAGGCGATTCAGAGCGTGGTGTAAGATTGCACCGGAAAGTAAAAAAGGCATGTCGAAATCGACATGCCTTTTTTGTTATTGAATCAACGATTACTGACGGGCAAATCGGAGTGCTTTACGGCGTTTGCGACGCAGATGCACCACTCCGCCACCAGTAACCAGTGCCGTGACTATCAAGGCTATGGTTGCTGGTTCGGGCACAGCGACGATAGACAGGTTATCCATTCCGAAACCGCCTGCCTCTACGGAGCCATCGCTGCCAAACTGAAAGCGGATATCAACGGTCTGACCAGCGAACGCTGAGAGATCAAATTCAGCAACGCCACTGGCACCACCTGATGCCCCAATAGTATCATAGGCGAATTGTCCCAGCAGTGGATGATGGTCATGATCCAAATCAATGAATTGCATACCCGAAGTGGCAGTGGGATTCAGCAGACTGTTGGGTGGATTCAGGCCACCCGTGACCGATGCCTGGACATTGAAGCGATCAAAGTGTGTTTCAAACTGACCAACATAGTCAAAGGTCATGGTGATGGGACCGAAGGCAGGTAGTACCAGGCCTGTGATCTGATAGAACGAATACTCATCCGATGAATAGGTGGTGGCATGGCCCATCATGTTGGTGCCATTGTTGGAAAACCCGGTGTTGTTAATCAGGAAGGAGCCGCTGACCGATTCCAGCCCACCTAAACCTGATTCAAAATTCTGGCTGAACACCGTAATCTGGGCTGATGCGGTTGATACCCCTATAGCCAGGATGGCTAGTGCCAGCAAAGACCCCAAAAATTTCATAATGCAACTCCGAGTTGATGAACGGTAAGTAGTGTGAAAATAGTTCTTGAAATGAAGCTAATCAACAAAAAATTCAAATTTTCTTCACAATTTACTAATCAAGCAAAATTTGCGCAATTTTCCCATATTGCCTGATTGTAACCTTTTGACATTAATTCATTTCCCTGCCGATTTGTTGTTACTTGCTTCCAAGCCGAAAACCCTCACATCTGCGCATTCCAGCGGGCTGTCTGCAGGTAGGTCAGCCGATGAATCCCGATCCGCCTATGAAGAGTATGATCGCCATATTGGAGGTTCCAATGTGTTACTGAATGAGACCAGGGAAAGTATGTGCTGTCAAATGAAAACCCTACCTCACCCCAGGCAGTTTCAACCATCCCCGCTTGTATATCTCCCAGCCCAGCGCGGGTAGAAATGCAATCGCGCCCAGCAGCACGACAAGAATATGAAAGCCCAACAGACCCGAAGTGCGTGACAGCTCCCGTGCCGCATCAATGCTGTAATAGCAGGCTACACTTCCCAGTATGATCAGCAGGATCAGGGCAAACAGCGATTGTGCATCGGCTTTACGAATCGCACGCACTTCGAGCCAGACCAGCAGGTACGGGCCAAAGATGGCAATCAGAAGATAAATCCATCCCAGGAGATAGAAACCGCCACGTGAACCACCGCCTCCCAGATTGGTAAACATGAGTGCTCTCTTGAATTCCCCTCACCCCAACCCCTCTCCCCTGGTGGGAGAGGGGAGAATGAGGCGCTCATTCGGCAAGAATCATTTACGCAACCCGCCTCTCCACCCAAACCCGCATCTGCTCATGCCAGTGGCCGGGCTGCAGATAGCTCTGGTCATCGCCGTCATCATCTTTCATCGGCGGTACGCGTTTCCATTCACCTCCGCGGGGATCTAACTCGAATTCTTCGATCTCCAAGTCAGGATCCTTTTTGCGTGGGCCGACCAGGTCGTCGTCCAGTAGCTTGATGATGAACATGCCGAGAGCAAAGTTCAGTATCCAGTTGATCACCAGCAGAAACCGCGCCTCCCACGGATCAAGCCCGAAGATGGTCATGAACCCGACGAGCCAGACCAGCAGTGTCAGATACGGGCCAATAATCGGTATCATGCGGACGAGGTTGACAATGAATACCAGGAACAGCGAGCCGATGATGGCAGTCTTGGCATCGCCAAAATTGATGCCACCCCCCAGGGCACTGCTGATAAACATGCTCGCCACCAGTATCACCAGCGTAATGGGAACACTGATGGCAAAAACGGTCAGATGCTGAGCCCAGTCAATCGGATCGCCATCACGTGTACCTACCCGCATCATCATGATCAGGCCGAAAACCAGCCCGCCGGTGGTGACCAGTGCCCCCAGGCCACCGGCAATCCACATCCACAAGGGGAGACGCTCTGATTCCTTCGTCTTGAGTTTCTTCTTCTTTTTCTTTTTCTTGGGGACGGGAGTCGGCTCTTCAGGCGGTGATTCAATTACTTGCGCTTTGACTGGACGAGGCTTCGATGGTGAAGGCGGGCTGACAGGTGCTTCATCGGGCAACACTTCAAAGTCGCCGAACTCTGCATCGTCTGGCAGCACCTCCGCCAGTTCCGGCTCATCGTCTGTAACCGGAATGGCCATCAACGGAGTACCCTGGCCTGGAGCGGAAACCGGTGGCAATACCATCGGGGACATTGGGACACGCACCGGTTGACGGCATTTCGGGCAACGAACCTTCTTGCCCTGCAGCGATACTTTCGCTGCCAGCCTGGTCGAACATCGGGTACAACGAAGATCGGTCCGCATGGGTGGAATGCCTCGATCCGTGTGGAGAGTTTACACTCCCTGAGCACAGAATTTCAAGAAAGATGCCGTAAAAACTTCGCAAAGATCATTTCTTTCCCCACTCCCCCGGAAGGAGTGGGGGCACGGAGATTGGTGGCTTCACTCCATCAAGTCTCAACGCACCAGGCGTTGCCAGAGCCGGTAGAGTTCGCGATTGTTGCTGTGTTCCAGAGCATGCAGCGTTGCTATCTGGTTAATCCTGTTCCGTTCGATTTGCGGGATAGCTCGTAACGCCTGAGCTGTATCGTTAAACCCGCCATCCGTAATCTGGCCATTCACGATATCGACAAACATCAAACCAGTCTCGTAGTCAGTCGGATTGCGGACCGCCAGGATGCGTTCGAATACCATGACACCCCGAAGCGTTCGCATAATGGACTGTATCTGGGCTATTTCTGCCAAGGTTCGATGACAGCATGCAGGAAGTTGTTGCCGAGCGGCAGGTTGAGATTCCCGCTGTCGTGGAATGATGTACTGCATGGGTTCATGGGGTTCATCAATCTGCAGGCGATTGCCTACCGTGCGTTTTTTACCAAGCACCTCCAAGGTGTTGTTGGTCGTGGTATCGTCCAGCCTCAGTTGAAGGTCGGCATTGGTACTGGTGATTGCATTGACGATGACATTGCATCGATGCGTCACCAGTTTCCGGTTCTTCATACCAGCCAAAGTGATCCTGCATTCTTCGGCGCCATCACGTGCCCATCGCCTCTGTACCGTGATGCATGGAGAAACAAAATTGCCATGCTGCGGATTTGAACTCGCGAGCGCGGTATTGGGTTCAAATCGGCATTGGTGATGGACATACCAGGCTACATTGGCCGACAGCCAGCGTGCAATGGCATCAGCTATATCCACGCCTGATTCGAGCGGTGGCTGCACCGTTCGCACACTGTTTCCGCTGAATCGGACAATCAAATCCCGAAGGGCTTCTGCGTGTGTCATGGCATGATCTCCCACTGGCTAAGTTGATGAACTACTATCCACTCGCAATGCCGTCCGGTTGCCCGACAAGAATCTTTGATTAATTTGTTTCGCTGAGAAATGTCTCTGAACACTGCACATCACAACATCATCCATTCCAAGCGATTGTCCCATATTCCTGAAAATTCATGAATGATCTGACGTGTTTTTACTCAATATGTCGCATGAATCAGTAGATGGCAGTGACCACATTAAAGGCATACCTCATGGCGATTCCCGGACCGTTTCCTGAAAAGGCTGAGAAAGATACTCTGGTCGAGAACCAGATTCTATTTCAAATGCTGAAACCGCTGACTCAGGATGCACAATATGCATCCAGTAACTTTGCCGTCATGTATCTGCGTCCCACCCAGGCCAACTACGCTGGGTGGAATCTCGACAAGCCTCGTTTCAGCGCCAGTGTGCTGAAGAGTACGGTGCTGTATGCCGCCTACGAGTTGAGAAATCGAGCGAAGCTCGCTGCTCCGGGAATGAAAGCGGATGTCGTGCTGGGCAATCTGGAAGCAGCGTGGAAGCCGATAGTTCAGCATGCCGTGGCAGGCCCGGCGAATTTCCCCAAACTTGCCGAAATCTTTGAGCCCTATACCAGCACGGTCGACTTTCGAGATGATTTTCTTGCGGATTTGAAGAGCATGGCGACCTACTCGAACACCGAAGCATCGGGACGGGTGATTGCCAAACTGGGGCACCAGTACATCAACGGCGTCTTGGCCAAGCAGGGACTTTATTCCAGGCAGAAAAGCGGGCTCTGGGTGGGAGGCAATTACAACCAGATTGCCTGGCATCCATCACCCGGACACAGTTCGTACTATACTGCAACGCCGCGAGCACTCCTGCGATATCTCAATCTGCTCTACAACAATTCGCTGATCACTACAGAAGTTTCGAAAGAGATGAAATCAACCCTGGCTAACTTTTACTCGGAAAGAATCTGGACGAACACGCCGGGAGAGTATGACGATGCGAAATCTTACGGAAAGCTGGGCTGGGAGTATATGAAAAACACCAAGATTAAGATCTTATATGATGCAGCGGTCATCGCCCGTACTTCGAGCAGCGGGAACTTTGACTACGGAATAGTCATCCAGGGACTTACGGCTTCGATATTTTCGAAACTCGTCGTGGAACTCGACAACATCATGGTGGGCTTTCACCCGTAAGCGCCATGACAACCGGTATTTTTGTCAATGCATTGTCATTTGTTCGAATCAACGGCCTGAAATGAAGGTAACCGTCCTTAGCCATCAGATGGCACCCTGCGTCGATTGACTATTGATCGATAGCAGTCAGCATGCAGTATTCACTACCGGCACAGTCAAAAATCAACCAGGCACGGATGAGGTCAGCATCGGTGGCATCCTGTTCGAGGATGATAGCGTCTTTCTGGCCATGGCGAATCTCCACCGCCTGGTAATACCGGGCCATGAATCGACGAAGGAATGTAAGGAACGACGCAGAGAGATTGTCAGACTTCACGGTGATGCAAATGTTCATAACTGTCTCCATGGGTACGAAGCAACTCTACTCCATGTTCACCAGGTGCTGTCAAGCATCTATTTGATAAATGATGGCGTGTACACTACTATACATGTTAAAATGTTCATATATCCCTTGTCTGTTCACTACTGAACTCTGCTACGATGAGCCGATAGAGCATGCGGAGGGACATTCATGCCACTTCCATTCCGGGTCTACGGCCACGTTGATGTTGATGCGTTTTATGCGTCAGCAGCCCAGGTGCGCAATCCGTTCCTGATGGGTAAGCCGCTGGGTGTGCTGTCGAACCAGGCTTATTTTGTGATCGCCAAGAGTCTTGAACTCAAGAAGTATGGCGTGAAGACTGGTGAGCCATTGCCGGACGCTATCGCCAAGTGTCCACATGCCATTTTCGTAAAGCGGGACTTTGCCTGGTACAACGCGTTGAGTGACCGCTTCCACGCCTTCATGCGGAAAATGGTTTCTCCTGTTTGCGAAGAATACAGTGTGGATGAATGCTTCTTTGTGATGCCTCAGTATGAAGATGCCAGCACGTTTGCCGAGAAGGTGCGTGGGTTGGTGAAGAAGTATATCGGCCTGCCGGTGACGGTGGGATTGGGTCGTTCCAAGACTCTCGCCAAGCTCATTAGCGATACAGCTAAGCCCAATGGTGCGAAGGCGGTGCTGACGGAAGCGGAAGAGCATAAACTTCTGGGCAACCTGGCCGTCACGGAAGTTTCAGGCATTGCCGGGCGACGGGCCAGGAGAATGGAGCCTTACGGCATCAAAACATGTCTCGATTACATCAACACTCCCGTTGCGAGAATCCGACAGATACTCACTGTGGAAGGCGCCAAGCTCTGGAACGAGCTGCGGGGCGACCCGGTTTCGAAAGTACAGACAGAACGACAACGCTACAAGATTCTCACCCGAGGCGGTTCCATTGGCAGTGCTACTAATAAACCTGACCGTGCCTGGGCTTTCGTAGTCAAGAACCTGGAACGACTAATCGAGGAGTTGCATCGGCATCAACTCAAGACCGGCAGGGTTGAGTTTCATCTGGAGCAGCGTAGTTACGACTATCAGATGTATCATTTTGGAACCGGTTCCAACCTCGAAGCGCCAACAGATCGGTTTGATCTCTTGGTGGAAGTCTTCGAGCAGTTGTTCCGGCGTACCTATCAGAGACACTTACTGGTGTCGCGGATGCACTTGCTGGCTCACCGACTTGAATCTGCAGCAACTGCTCAACGGGGCTTGTTTGACCCGCCTGATGAGCCAGAACGAACACTAGCAGTTACCAAGAGGCGAATCAACACGGATGTCAGCCGATTTGCGATTCGGAGCGGTGCCACCTTGCCTATTAAAGACTGGTATGACGACCCGGCCCTGGGCGAAGAGGCGATTGCTCCGCAAAGAACGGTGTGGTAACCATGTGTGATGCGGTTTCAATCTCGCTGAAACATCTGCCGACGAAATACCATCACCATCCTGCGATCATAACCAGGGTGACAGGCCGTGGTGGCGAAGAAGAAGTGCAGTTCTACTACGACCGCAAGCCTTATCCGCCGCTGTTACCTATCGTGCTCGAGGATCAATTCCGCATAGTACGCTGGGGAAATCGGCAGCGACGCAGTAAGGTGTTGCCCCATACAGGTCGGGTCGAAGTCTGGGAACTGGAGCAAGGCATCTGGCAGCATACCGATATTCAGGAGGTGCTGATTACGGGCAATGCCGCCTTGCATCGCGGTGTCTGGTTCCCATTGCTGGAAGGCATCAAGGGAATCTATCTACGGGATGAACACGGTACGCCCACGGTATTTATGTTGATGGACAAGCCCTCGGACTACTATGGTATCATGACCAAAAGCAAGGTGATGCCAGTCATCGTAGGGGATATTATTTAATAAGACGCTCATGGTTCAGGTGCATCGCGGCGAATCGTGAGGACTACTATCTCATTTTCCCAATCAACATCAGGCAGGTTATCTCATAAGACAACCTCATGGATACACTGCCTGTCATCAGCTTGAAAATTGAAAGGCGTTCGTCGCATCCGTGGATCTTCCAGAAGATGGTGGAGAAGCCGATGCAGAAGCCGCCGCCCGGCACCATTGTGGATATCGAAGACATCTCTGGCCAATGGGTGGGCCGTGGTTTTTACAATGGCCACTCGCGCATCAGCCTGCGTGTGCTGACATCGAATCGCGAGGAAGTCATCGATGCCGATTTCTTCCGCCGCAAGATCAGTCAGGCAGTTGCACTACGTCGGGAACTGCATCAACTCGATACCGTGACCAGTGCTTATCGGCTGGTTCATTCGGAAGGCGATGGCCTGAGCGGCCTGGTGGTGGATCGCTTTGGTGACATCATCGTGCTCGAGTTTTTCTCGGCAGGCATGTTCAAGTGGCGAAACACCATCATGGAGATTCTTGCAGAGTTGTTCCCCGGCACATGTTTTTACTGGTTTGCTGAGGAGCATGTGCAGAAGCAGGAATCGTTTGACTGCTGGCCGCCTGAACAGCCTGAGGGGGTGAACATTACCGAGCATGGGTTGCGATTCCGAGTGCAGCCCGGTGCCAAGCATAAGACAGGTTTCTTTGTCGATCAACGCGACAACCGCAATTACCTGACGCAGTTCACCGCGGGAAAAAAGGTGCTCGATATCTGCTGCAACACTGGTGGCTTTGCAGTCTATGCCAAGGCCAAGGGTAAAGCGGAGGAAACCATCGGTCTCGATCTCGATGAAGAATGCCTGGAGACAGCTAAACAGAATGCCAACCTCAACCAGGCACGTGTCCGCTTCGTGCAGACGGATTTGTACCCCTGGCTGCGTGATTCCATTGCCAGGCAACAGTTTTTTGATGTCGTCATTCTCGATCCAGCCAAGCAGACCCGCGATCGCGAAGGCATCGACGATGCACTCAAGCAGTATCTCGACATGAACCGATTGGCGATGCAGGTAGTGACTCCCGGTGGAGTTTATCTGACTTGTTCCTGCACCGGGTTAATCAACGAAGATTTGTTTATTGACTGCATTCGACGATCAGCGTGGCAGGCAGGCCGCACACTGCAGATTTTTCATCTCAGTGGCGCCGGACCTGATCATCCTTATTATGCTCACGTTCGCGAAGGCCGGTATCTGAAGGCGGTGTGGGGGCGGTTGCTGTAGTATTAGCCAGTGGGAAGCCATTTACGAAGTTGCGATGGATAGATTTGTCAGCTTGACTTGAGCCGCCGTTCATGCATTATCAGCAGATGAATGACTTGAAGATAATGTAACTTTTGCATCATGACGCTTCGTGTTGCCATCGCGAATTCCTACCTGGCATAGCTAGGCGAAATGGCGAGATCGGTAACCATTTTCTCTATCTCTCGCAGAATACCTGCCTTATACAGGTAGTTTGAAATGATGTAAAAGGAAGTGAGCTAGAGTATCGTTTTAGTGCAACTTATAAACAGGTAAGAGTTTACGTCGAATCCATAATGAAAAAGAGTAACCAACGTGTAGTGCAAGTTTCAAAGAAGGTTGACTTTAACGGCTATTCCGTGGTGGAAAGTTTCAAGGTTAGTACGGGTGGTGACGATAAAGTGGATTGAAACCATAGTGGCGTTGGTATCGACGCGACAGTTGCCGCTGGGGGAGTTGGCCAGGGGAAGGCCGCAGGCGGCAGACCGCACCACAACTGGGGAATCTAGGCACGCACGAAACTGTTTCGACCTTGACTGTTAAGGAAGCAACAGAGCGGCGGCCCAAGGAGACGACGGCAATGGCTCGATGGAAAACGCTCTTGCTTGCCGGGGCGCTAGGCTGCTGGCCGGCCCTTGGCTACGCCCAAGCAAACTTGCCGGTCCCACCGGCGGGACCTGGCGGAGATTTAGGCGTACCAGCCTTGCCTCCAGGCGCGAACACCGGAACGATCTCTGCACCGGTTGCCGTATCAGGCAGCAGCATGAGTCGCCCGGCTCGCGTGTCCCTCTCTGACATGGGTTCAGGCTCTGGAATGATGGGTGGCGTACCCGACGTTACCGGAATGCCCAAGCCCGAAGGCATGATGTTCACCGGCATGAACATGGGTATGTCGCCGATGATGGGTGGCGACCAGGCCCAAGGTTCCTTTATGCCTGCCAGTGCCAACTGCTTTGCTCCTGGATGCCCCGTGGGTGTTGAACCCTGTGGCACCACGATCCATGCACGTGGCCCCAGTGGCTTCATGCTCGATGCAGGTATCATGTGGTACCGCGTCAAGCGAAGTGATCCTTCTTTGCTCACTCGCCAGTTCATCGACAACGGCGGTTTCGGCGACGTGACCGTGGGCGTTCAGGAAGATTACGGTTCAGCAACCGGTGCAGGCTGGTGGGTTGGCGGTGGTTACCTGGCTCCCAACGGCTGGTTCGGCATGGTGACTTATCGCAAGTACACCGACACCGTTCACAGCGACCGCGTGACTAACGATGGCCTCGATCCTAACTTCTCCATCGAATACATCGGACCTGGCCCGCTGGGCAGTGGTGCTGGTGGCGATGTGCCAGGCAATGGCTTCATCGACCGAGGCTTCGCTGTTGACTGGACCAACGTTGACGCGATGATAGGCACCGTGATCAGCCCGGCTGAATGTCTCGACATCGTCTTCAGTGGCGGTATCCGCTTCAGCAAGTTGGAACAGAACTACGATGTTTTCATCAATCGTGATCTGGGTGCCTTCAACGCTCAGCAACTCTATACACGGTTGCAGGGTGCTGGCCCTCGCATCGGTCTGGAAACACGTGTCTATCCTTGCTCGCCATTGACACTGTATGCCAAGGCTTACTCATCGATTCTCTATACAAATCGCGTAGAAGAAGCTAACACCATCTTTGCTGACGGGTTAGGCAACTTCACTCAGGGCTTCACAACCTATACCCGTGAAGAACTCATGCCAGTGATTGAATTGAGCCTGGGCTTCGACATCAATCTGTTCAGCGGCCGATTCATCATCGGTGCTGGCTATGACATGAACTACCTGTTCGAAGCTGGTTCGACCTACTCCGAACAGACGACTAATCCCCGCTCAGCCCGCCATGTCAACCTGGCGATTGACGGAGTGAACCTGCACGCCACCTGGCTGTGGTAACCGGTTAGCAGTAAATGAAACAAGCCGCGAGAATCTTCTCGCGGCTTGTCTGTTTTTGATTGGTGTACGGAGTGTTGTGGCATGGTCGTAACTGTACTCAGTTTCGACCCTGCAGTTTCGCGACCATTTTGCATTTCTTCAGGGTCGTGATGGTACTCCATCTCGACCCTGCCAAAGCTAATCACCAAACTTGTGGAGAAGCATTTGACCTGCTACTGCAATTCCATTGCATTTACCTTGCATTTACGGTCTACTGAGACAGTTCATCTCGAGACCCGTTGAGTTCGTCCATGTCGGTTGCGGTACGTATTGTTGATGTACAACTGGGTGAAGAGACATTCCGTTACCGTACACCGATCAAGTTTGGCGGCGTGGCGGTGGATCGTGCCACGCTGCTCAATGCACATGTAGTGATTGAAGACAAGCAAGGCAGGCAGCAGGTGGGCTTTGGCTCCATGCCGCTGGGCAATGTCTGGGCCTTTCCCACCACACAATTGACATATGATCAAACGCTGCAATTGATGCAGGAACTGGCTGAGGATGCGGCACATATCGCCCGAACGCACAAGCTCTGGGGCCATCCGCTGGAACTACATGAAGTACTGGAGCCAGCCTGGCTGCAGGCAGCACGACTTCGTTCCGAAACTTTGCCGGTGAAAATACCAGACCTGACAACGCTGGTGGCTACCAGTCCCATTGATGCAGCCATACACGATGCCTATGGCAAGCTGCATGGCCGCAGCAGCTATGAGTGCTACGGCGCCGATTTTCTCCATCGCGATGTAGGCAGTTTCCTGGGCAAGGAGTTTGCCGGGGTCTGGATTTCAGACCATATCACGACAAACCCTGTCGCCAGCCTGCCTTTGTACCATCTGGTAGGAGCGCTGGATGCACTCACGCCAGCGGAAGTCATCACCAATGGCAAATCGGATCAGTATCCCCAGCACCTGGCAGATTGGATTCGTCGCGACCTGCTCACGCATCTCAAGATCAAGCTGAATGGCGATGACCTGGCCTGGGATGTGAACCGGGTAATTCAGGTCAATCATGTCGCTGAGAATCTGCAACATGAACGCGAGACCACTGAGTGGCATTACTCACTCGATTTCAATGAGAGATGCCAGTCGGTGGGGTATTTGCTGGAGTTCATCCAACGGCTCAAGAGCAAGTCGGCACAGGCGTGGAGCCGGGTGCAGTACATTGAACAGCCAACGGCACGGAACCTGAAAGCGCATCCGGAAAACAAGATGCACGAGGTATCGAAACTGGTGCCGGTAGTGATTGATGAATCACTGGTGGACCTGGAAAGCCTGCAACTGGCCCGTGAGCAGGGTTACACGGGTGCAGCATTGAAAGCCTGCAAGGGACAAAGTGCCTCGCTGCTGATGGCCTGTGCTGTCCGGCACTATGGTATGTTTTTGTGCGTACAGGATTTAACCTGTCCAGGCGCCTCGCTGATTCATTCCGCAGGCCTGGCAGCACACGTCAAAGGTGTGGCAGCGATTGAAGCCAACGCCCGGCAGTATCTTCCCGCAGCCAATGAGCGGTGGAAACGCAGCTATCCCGGACTGTTTGAGCCGGTGGACGGAAGATTACTGACCGGACAGCTCAAGGGGTTGGGGTTGAGTGTCTTGTAGTAGTACACTCAACGACGCAGGTAGGCTACCGCATTCTGGAAAAGTAGAAGGCCATCGCCTTGGGGGGCGAGACCCCGGCGGGTCCAGCGTGGATGCTGGTAAGGCAGAATGTGTCTGTCGGGGTGGGGCATCAGGCCCAGCACGCGGCCGGATGGATCACAAGCCCCGGCAACATCGCCCTGTGAGCCATTAGGATTGTAAGGTTGATTGGCCCGCTGGCCTGCACCAGCAATATATCGTAGTACCAGTTGGTGATGACGTTCCATCTCCTGCCAGGTGGCCTGGTCGCGTGTGACGAACCGGCCTTCACCATGAGCGATCGGCACTTCCATGGTGACGTAGCCTTCGAGGAAGGGGCACTGGTGTTCCGGGTTGATGCCCAGGGTTACCCAGCGATCCTGAAAGCCATGCGGCAGATTGTTAGCGAGCGTGGCAGGAACCTGTTGGTCTGCATCGGGCGGGATGATCAGCCCGGCTTTGAGCAGCACCTGAAAACCGTTGCAGATGCCGAGGATCAGTTTGCCTGCATCGCGAAACTGATTGAGTGCATCGGCGAGGAACGTCTGCAACTGGACCGCGAGGATTTTGCCAGCAGCGACATCGTCGCCATAGGTAAAGCCGCCTGGAATGAGGAGCAACTGATAATCGTGAAGCAAGGCGGGCCGTTCGCGAAGACGGTTGATGTGTACAAGGTCAGGTTTGGCGCCGGCCTGTTCCAGGGCGAAGGCAGCTTCCTGGTCGCAATTGGCTCCGGGAGCACGCAGAATCAAAGCACGGACGTCGGCCACGGTTATCTCGCCAGGCCAGGTTGCTCCGCGCGTTTGATGAGTTCCCGGCGAAGCTCTTCCCAGCGAGCCTGGATATCGCTGGTCATACGCATGTTATAGATGCCTGGCTGCCCGGTGGCAGGTGCAGATTGCACCATCGCCAGCAAGGTGCTGACCTGGTTCTTCAAGTCGCCGATTTCCAGTTGCCCCATTTTCTGAAAACGTTCAACGAGCGGCTCGCGATGAGCCACGGCCAGGTTGTTGAGAGTGGTGTAGGCGGAGTAAGGTTGCTGAAGCAGATTCAGTGCAGCCAGGTATGGATTATTGTTCGGGTTCGAGGCTGGCGTGATGATGCCCATCGCTTCGCCCAGGTATTTGACGCCGACCAACCCTGCGATGAGCATGATGACCAGCACCAGCCAGGGCAGCATCGGGTGCGATTTCTTGTTCTGCTTCAGCCAGAGGAGTACCCCTGCACTGAGCAGCAGGATGACCATGAGGGCAATGGATAATTCAAGAAGCGAGTTAGTCATGCTGCAACAGTCCCGGTGGAGCTATGGGGAAGTATAGCATGGGAAAGCGTGAAACCGTTGGGCAATACAAACTCAACAGACTTTCAGCATCATTTGACTAGTACAAATCAACCCGCTCCTTGCATCACTTCCCCAGCGATACGCACACTATTTCCTTGTCATTCCGTGCAAAGCAGCACTTGTCAGCAAACGCAGGGTGGCTCCAGACGACATCTCGGCCAAAGCACTCGTTAGTAGGCTCCAGAATCTTCGCCCGGCTCAGTTCCTCATAACCATTCGGGCTGAGCTTCGCGATAATCAGGTGCCCCGTCTCGCTGAAGAGAAAGAACTTGTCGCCGTTTTTTACCAGGAAGGTAGTGCCGGAATTGGTGGGTCTGCCAGACTTCTTACCCGTTGTCGGCTCATAGGCTTCCCAGAGACGCTTGCCCGTTTTCAATTCCACGCAGCGAAGCTGGCCAGGCTGATCGATGCCATAGATCAAACCGTTCTCGATGATGGGCGTACTGTTCACCGGACAGACCGAAGAATTACGATCACCTTTCCATAGCACTTTCGCTGCAGGTTTTGAAGTATCGAGTTCCAGGCAGGCAGACACAAACCCGATACCACCCGCAAACAGGTAGTTGCCTTCCAGTCTCGGGCTCATGATCGACATGTCGTATTGAGGCACCAGCTTTTCCGACCAGTATTCCTTGCCGGTTTCGGGATCGAGGCTGGTGATGTTTTCCGCATTCCAGTGAATGAGTTGCCGCGTGTTGCCTACGGTGTAAATAACGGGTGGGCAATAACCCTGTTCCTTGGCAGTTACTGATTTCCATAGTTCCTTACCTGTCTTACGGTCGAAGGCCACCAGCGTGCTGCCTTCGCCACCCACGCCGCAGATAAGCTTCTCGCCATCCACCAGCGGATGACTGCAGAAACCCCAGGTGGGCGATTTCGTGTTGTACTCCTTTTTGAGTTCTTTCGACCAGACTGCTGAACCCGTATTTGCATCGCGGCAGCTCAGTGTGCCCTCAGCCCCTAAAACGTAAACCAGTCCATCGATCACCGTCGGCGTACAGCGTGGCCCGCTGGCATAGGAGATTTCATAAGGACAGGCGTACTTGTATTCCCACAACTTCTCGCCCGTTTTGGCATCGAGGCACAACAGCCGTTCCTGGCCATTGAACTTGGCACGCACATTCGGACTATTCCCCAGCTTGCCTTCACCACGAACATAATCAAAGACATACACTTTGCCGTTGGCAACTGCTGGTCCCGCATATCCACCCGCGAGAGGCTTCCGCCAAAGTATCTTGGCGCCCTCAGCCGGGAACTGATCGATGGTGCTCGTTTCGTTCCAGCGTCCATCGCGGTTAGGCCCCATCCATTGCGGCCAATCTTCCGCAAAGCTGAGAGTAGGAAGTGTTAATACAATAAATATCCAAGAGGAATATCGCAGCATCAATCAACTCCTCACGAGCCGGGAACGTTAGTGACCGGAGTATTCTATTGTTAGCGGTACGATAACTCAAACCAATCGCCCTTCCTCGGCACACCACACTACTAGTGGATTAGGCTGGCGTTCAAGCACATAGCGCGTGGCATTCTTAACGGCGCTATCGTCTTTCAACTTGCGAGTTGAGCCTTTGCTGGTCCACCATGTTCCTGAGGCAGGCTTTCCGTATTCTCGATTCAATACTCGTGACGCATATGCTTTGAAATCTGCCAGGACCCGAGCAGGGCCTGCTTCATCAGGCACTAGGACTATCAAGTGATAATGGTTAGCCATGATCGAGATAGCCACCAGCGTCCATTCCCGAAACACGGCAGTTTCTTGAAACTGTAACAAGACTTGCTCTGCCTGGGGCAATGACAAATAGACTGGTGGCCCTTTCATCAATCGTTCCGCGCTGCGCTGAAGCCCCGGTACGTAGTCCTCATAGGGTTGGCCCGGCAGGTCATGTTCTTGTCGAGAAGTTGTTTCTGCTTCATTCGGTCGCTTATCACGAACCGACGTAACTGAACCTCGGGGATCGCCTGGAAGCCAGGTGCCGTAGGTTGTGTTGGTGATAAGCCAATAGGCCATCATCCTTCTCCACTCTCTAACGATCTCCGGTCACTAACGTTCCTGGCTCGCAAATACGTCTACCCCTCACCCAAACAACCCGGGCTGATCTTCCGCCTTCTTCCGCTTCCGCTTCACCGTCTCCATCGCCTGAGCTGGCACTGACATCGGCTTGTTCTCCAGTTCATCTAATACTTGTCTTGCACGTTCCAGTACCGGCCCCGGCACGCCTGCCAACTGGGCGACATGAATGCCAAAACTCCGCTCCGCTGCACCGGGCGAAATGCGATGAATAAAGGTTATCTTCCCCATCTCTTCATGCACCGCAGCATTCCAGTTGCGAACGCCGGGCAGCAACTCAGCCAGCTTGGTCAACTCATGGTAATGGGTCGCAAACAGCGTTCTGCAACCAATTACATTGGTCAGGTGTTCCACAATCGCCCACGCCAGCGACAAACCATCATAAGTGCTCGTGCCTCGACCAATCTCATCCAGAATCACCACACTCTGGGCAGTCGCATTGTGAAGAATGTTGGCTGTCTCTGCCATCTCCACCATGAAAGTGCTTTGGCCACGCGAAAGATCATCGCCGGCGCCAACACGCGCGAACAAACGGTCTGCCACGCCGAGCCTTGCGGCATGCGCGGGAACAAAGCTGCCCATCTGGGTGAGTATCTGCAGTAACGCCACCTGGCGGATGTACGTGCTCTTACCCGCCATGTTCGGGCCGGTAATCAGCCAGAGCATGCCGCCCCGTTCCGACAATTTGGTATCATTGGGCACGAACGTGCCGACAGGCAACGTCTTCTCCAGCACCGGATGTCTGCCTTGAACCACTTCGCACACAGGCTGATCCACCAGTTCAGGCATCACCCATTCGCTGCCATCCGCGAGTTCCGCCAGCGAAAGTAGAACATCCAGCGTAGCCAGCGCTTCCGAAGTAGCCAGCAACTGCGGTGCTGCTTTCGCAGTCAAATTGCGAAGCTGCACGAACAGATCGTATTCGAGAGCTTTGCTCTCGTCTTCTGCCTTGAGCACTTCCTCTTCGTGCTTCTTCAATTCAGGTGTGATGTACCGTTCGCAGTTCTTGAGTGTCTGCTTGCGCTGATAGTCCGCTGGTATCTTGTTGGCATGGGTGTTAGTGATTTCGAGGTAATAGCCAAACACCGAATTAAATCCGACTTTCAAACTATTGATGCCGGTGCGTTCAATCTCCTGTGCCTGGTAGCTGGCAATCCATTCCTTGCCGCCTCGAGTCAGTTCACGCAGATGATCGAGTCGGGCATGAAAACCCGCCCGAATGAAGCCGCCTTCCTTAGGCGACAAAGGCGGCGCTTCAGCCAGGGCAGTGTGCAGTTGCTGCTGCAATGTGGTACACGGGTTCGTCCGCTCCTGCAGAATGCCAATGAGCGACGATTGACACTTTCTCAATGCTTCCAGCACCGGCGGAACAGCACCAAGCGCCAAACCGATGGCTGACAGATCGCGTGGACTGGCCCGGCCTGTGCTTGCCTTGGTCGTCAATCGAGGCAGATCGGGAAACTGTTTCAGATGATCTCGCAGCGAACGCCGCAGCGCATGTTGCTTGCGTAACTCTGCGACCGCATCGAGTCGTGTCTGAATCTGCGACCGATCGGCCAGCGGTGCGGAGAGCCATTCATGCAACAGCCTGGCTCCCATCGATGTGCACGTGCGATCCATCGTATCGAGCAGTGAACCTTCACGTCGACTTTCGCGAAGTGTCCGCACCAGTTCCAGACTCCGCCTTGTCACCTGATCCATCAGCAGCGTCTGGCCACTCTGGAAAGGCTCCAGCCTGGTGATATGCTGCAAGCTGTTCTTCAGCATGTCCTTCAAATACAGGATGAGTGCCCCAGCTGCCTGCAGGCAAGGCTGATGATCCTGAAAGCCAAACCCCTCCAGCGTGCTGATGGCAAAATGCTGATGCAGCGCCTGGCTCGCCGTATGCCCATCAAACTGCCAATGTGCCCGAAACGTGAGTGTAAAACCCGAATCAGGCTGCCTGAGCGGGTTCAGCACCTCGGCAGGATAGTCGCCCGGCCAGATGCACTCTGATACGCTCAATCGCCCCAGTTCCTCGAGCAGTTCCTCCGGCTCGATATCGCGTGCTTTGAAAACACCACTGGAAAGTTCCACCCACGCCAGGCCCCATCGGCCTTTGTTGCCCGGAAACACCGATGCCAGGTGATTGGCCTGCTTCGGATCGAGCAGGTTCTCTTCGGTCAATGTGCCCGGCGTAACCACCCGCACCACTTCGCGTTTAACAATCCCCTTCGCCTGAGCGGGGTCTTCCATCTGTTCGCAGATAGCTACCCGATGCCCCAGCTCAATCAATTTCCGCAGATGCACTTCAAGGGCATGATGCGGAAATCCTGCCATCGGCAACTGTTTATCCCGGCTCGTCAATGTTAGATGCAGTTGCTTGGAGATGCTGACCGCATCGTCGCCAAAGAGTTCATAAAAGTCTCCCATGCGGAAAAGCAGCACTGTCCCCGGATGCTTATCCTTGGCATCCTGGTACTGCTGCATCATGGGGGTGAGAGACATCGGGTGTGCAGTCCTGAGTGCTGAGTCCTGAGTGCTTAGGATACAGGATGAGTTTGCGACGTGAACCGAAAAAATCAGCACGATTGTCACATCATGCGACAGGGTCGAACATGAATTTGTTCGACCCTGCCAAGGTTCAAGGTATTTTCTCATTCATACAGTACGATGAAATAGTGCTGCACCTTAATCATCGTCTTCGTGTTCTGGATGGAAGACGACGGCGGGTTTACCTTCCTCCATCACGATTTCCATGGTGATATCGCTAGGCTTGAATTTACTCTTGAACCGATCGTGCTGCAGAACAAATTGTGAACTTTTACCCTCTTTGATGTTGTGTGCTTGAAAGGCGAGAGGCTTGTCCAGTCCTTTGAATTTCACAACGATGGTTTCTGCCTTGATGGGAGTCTCGTTCTTGGCTTTCTTGTCGAGAACATAGATAGTTGCTTTGCCTGTCTTGGCGTCCAGACACCACTCGGCATGGTGTTTGTGTTTGCCATCGCAAAAGAGTTCACCGCCATGCGGGCCATCATGTGCAACGGCATTGCCTGTCAGCAGCATCAGGCTGCACGACATCATCAGTATGCAACGCAACATCATCTTAACTCCTGCAGGAAGATAGACTTATTACGCATCCCCTCTCATCTTGTTCGTAGTGGTTCATAAGTTATCGTCAACGCACGTTGCAGAAAGGAATAGCCATGAGTTTTGGGTTAGCCCAGCCCGGCAGGACGAAAATCGGCTGGATTGGCACTGGTGTGATGGGACGCTGGATGTGCCAGCATGCGATGACTGCAGGTTTCCAAGCCACCATTTTCACCCGCACGCCAGCCAAGGCGCAGCCACTGGTAGAGCTGGGAGCCAAGCTGGCTGCATCGCCTCGTGAAGTGGCGGAACAGTCCGACATCATCTGCGGCATGGTCGGCTTTCCCAGCGATGTGCGTGAAGTGTTCCTGGGAGAGCAGGGGACGCTATCCGGCTGCAATGCTGGAAAAATCCTGGTCGACATGACCACCAGCGACCCGACGCTCGCCCGCGAGATAGCTTCTGCTGCCACTCAGAAGGGTGTAGGCTGTCTCGATGCACCAGTCAGTGGTGGCGATGTCGGCGCTCGTGAAGCCCGACTGTCCATCATGGTCGGCGGCGAACCAGCTGTATTTGAAGCTGTCAAACCGCTCTTTGAAACGATGGGGAAGACCATCGTCCTGCAAGGCCCGGCTGGCTCGGGCCAGCATACCAAGATGGTCAACCAGATTCTGATTGCCAACAATATGATTGGCGTGTGCGAAGCATTGCTTTATGCCTATCGGGCCAAGCTCGATCCTGTTACGGTGCTGCAATCGGTAGGCAGTGGAGCCGCTGCCAGTGCAGCACTGAATGTATTGTGGCCTCGCATGATCAAGCGTGATTTCGAGCCAGGCTTCTATGTGGAACACTTCATCAAGGATATGGGCATTGCCCTGGCGGAATCGGAACGGATGAACCTTTATATGCCAGGGCTGGCACTGGCTAAACAACTGTACCAGGCGGTGCAGAGCCAAGGATTTGGCCGCAAGGGTACACAGTCGCTGCTGCTGGCACTGGAAGCAATGACCGGAAGCAAGAGTTCTTGATGCCGTGCCATTTGCAGAATCATCTGCAAAAAGTAAATCTCTTGGCGCTACTTGGCAACTTGGCGGTTCATTTCTCCAATAACCGCCAAGCCGCCAAGAAGACGCCAAGGGTTGATCGATAACAGCAACTACGCACCTTGGTGCAATTCATATTCACTGTTAGTAATAGACTAATTCTTATCTTTCACCATCGAATGGAAATGCGAATGCCTCTTGATTGGACGCCTTTTATTGATTTCGTACGCGCACCGCAGCGGTTTGTCATCTCGACGCATATGCGGCCTGATGGCGATGCATTGGGGTCGGCATTGGGGCTGGCACATGCACTCAGGCATCTGGGAAAGCAGGCCCAGGTGGTGATTCCCAGCCCGCTCCCGCCTCGCTATGTCAACATCATCGCTGAAGGTGATGTGGTGATGTATGACCCAGCCCAGGAAGCCTTGCTGGCTGGAACCGAGGCGATCATCATCGTGGATACCGGCACCTGGAACCAGCTAGGCAAGTTTGGTGACTGGATGCGCAGGCAGAATGTACCCAAGTTTGTCATTGATCATCATCGCACGCAGGATGATCTGAATGCCACCCGGCTGGTGGATATCTCAGCAGAAGCGTGCGGACGACTCATTTACGATGCAGCCAGAGCGCTGAACGTGCCTTTGAATAAAGACATTGCTTCGTATTTGTTCATGGCCGTTGCCACCGATACCGGCTGGTTTCATCATCGCAATGTGCTGGCAGAAACATTCAGTCTGGCAGCAGTCCTCACTCAAGCCGGCGCTGAACCAACGCAACTCTATCAGTTGCTTTACGACACCAATTCCCTGGCCCGGCAGAAGCTGTCAGGCCATGTGTTGCACTCCCTCGATATTTCTCATGGCGGCGATGTCTGCTATGCCAGCATCACGCTGGCTGATTACCTGCGAACGGGTGCGGTGCCTCTCGACAGCGAAGACCTGGTGAACCTGACTCTGACAGTAAGCGGGGTGGATGTAGGCATCCTGTTTCTGGAGCAGCCGGTGGGTGGGACGAAGGTGAGTCTGCGCAGCCGGGGCAAGCTCGATTGCAGCAAGCTGGCAGAGAAGCTGGGAGGCGGCGGACACAGCGCCGCAGCCGGGGCGATTGTTCAGAAACCGTTGCCTGAGGTGCGCACGCTGGTGTTGGATGAAGTGAACCAGCGGCTGGATGGTTTGGGATGATCGTAGACACGATACCATCGTGTCCAACGTTTGCTTATCCAACCAAACCTTTTACTTCGCGGACGATGGCGGCGGCGTTGATGCCGGCGGCTTCGAGCATCTCTGCGGGAGAGCCTGAGCCAGGCATGGAACGTGGAGCCATCTTCAGCACAATACCGTCGATCTTGTCTTTGCCTGACAGAGCTTCCAGCACCGCATCGCCCAGACCACCTTCGGGCCAGTGATCTTCGACGACAATGATTCTGCCACACTCTTTCAGTGCCTGGACCATCGTGTTGCGATCAATGGGTTTGACCGAATAGGCATCGATGATGCGAACCGTAATGCCTTCCTTCTGCAGCAATTCATAAGCCTGCAAAGCTTCGTGCACAGTAATGCCCGCAGCTACGATGGCGACTTTATCCTGGGCAGATGATTTGATGGTTTTGCTGCCACCGATGGTAAACGTGTCCTTGTTGGTATAGAGTACCGGAGTTTTCTCGCGGGTCGTACGAATGTAACTGATGCCTTCCAGATCAGCCATCTGGTGAATGAGTTGAGCCGCTTGGTTGGGATCGCAGGGATAAAGCACGGTTGAGCCAAAGATAGCCCGCATCATGGCCAGATCTTCGAGTGCCATTTGGGAAGGGCCATCTTCACCAATGCTGACTCCGGCATGGGAACCGCTGAGCGACATGTTTGCACCGGCGATAGCTGCCATGCGAATCTGATCGTAGGCCCTGGTGAGGAACGCTGCGAACGTTGAAGCAAAGACACGGTTATCCATCACTGCCAGGCCATTGGCAACGCTTACCATGCACTGTTCCGCAATGTACATTTCGAAGAATCGCTGAGGAAATGCCTTAGCGAACACTTCGGAATAGGTGGAGTTGGAGACTTCTCCATCAACCACAACAAGATGCTGCATGCTTTGCCCCAGGGCAGCGAGTGTATCGCCGTAAGCTTTGCGGGTAGCCTCCTTGGTACCGAGGGCATAATTGGGGAGCTTGGGTGGGGACAGGGAAACTGTCTTCGGTGGCGGTGTGTTGGTGGGAGGCAGTGTGGGGAACACGCGGTTCTTCACGCCACCCAAGGCAGTGATGGCTTTCTCGGCAATGTCGGCGGGCATTGGTTTGCCATGCCAGTTTTCCTGATCTGCCACGCCGGGGATACCAGCGCCTTTGAGCGTCTTGGCAATGATACAGGTGGGGCGGTCAGTCTGCTTGCAGGCATAGTCGTAAGCACGGTCGATCGCACCAATGTCGTGACCATCAATTTCCAGGGCATGCCAGCCGAAAGCACGGGCTCGGTTGGCATACGTGGCACTGTCCCACTGCAGGTTGGTCGGCCCGCGCTGGCCAAGTCTGTTCATATCGACGACGGCGATCAGGTGATTCAGCTTGTAGGTCCATCCTTTGTCGAAGGCTTCCCAGACAGAACCTTCCGCCATCTCGCTATCGCCCAGTAGAACCCAGACACGGTTCTGAATGTGATCAATATTCTTCGTGGCCAACGCCATGCCTACACCGATGGCCAGCCCCATGCCGAGCGAACCTGTGGCTACATCAACCAGCGGCAACACGCGCGGATTGGGATGCCCCTGCAGTCGGCAACGGAACTTTCGCAGTTGCATCAGTTCGTCATCAGAAAGAGCCCCAGCTGCTTTGAACATGGAGTAGAGCAGGGGGCAGGCATGGCCTTTGCTAAAAATCAGCCGGTCGTTGGATTCACGCTTGGGATTGTTCCAGTCGAACCGCAGGTACTTGGCATGCAGCACAGCCATCAGGTCTGCTGCGGAAGTGGAAGAGGTTGGGTGGCCGGAACCTGCTGCGGTCGTACAGCGGATGCTGTCCACACGCAGTTGGGCAGCAAGGTCCTGCATATCCTGAAAGGTCGGGTACATGCTTCGCTCGAAAAGGAAGATAAGATGATAAAGTGATCTTCGGGCGAATGACCCTGCTCGGCAAGGCTGAAACGGCTGAATCTGCCTACCTCTTCAGTTATGCTCTGACATGAGAATCTGGTGCTACCTGCCTGTAGCGAGAACGATGGAATCGTTGCCATTGATGACTATGGCAACCTGCTGACCTTCCGGCAGCAAGATGGCAGAAACTTCGGGATGCCCTTGGCAAAACTGCTGTGTGCCTTCCAGCCCCATGACATAGAAGGCCGTTGACAAGGCATCAGCCATCGCTGCGGTTTCCGTGATGGCAGTTGCAGATGCAATTCCGCTGGCTGGCCAACCGGTTCGCGGATCGAGGATGTGTCCCAGTTTTTTTCCTTCGTGAACCAGGTGCTTGTAGGTAGCAGCGGAAGTTGCCAGTGCTTGATCACGCAGGTAGACACTGGCCAGGTGCGACTCGTGATTCCAGGGGTGTTCAATGTCGATTCGCCAGCCACGATCATGGCCCGGCGGTGAATGCATGGCCAGGACACTGCTCTTGCCACCGTGAAGCAAGACTGGCTGGCCACGAGCATGCTGGTCAAAGAAATGGGCAACTGCATCGAGTGCGAATCCTTTGCCGATACTGCCGAAGTTGAGTCGCAGGCCGGGCGCTTTGAAGCGGATGGTGTCGTCATTCAACTCCACGTGCTGAAACCCGCTTTGATGCAATGCAGCTTGTCGCTCAGACTCGGGTGGAACACGTTTGGGGCCTTGCACAAAGCCCCAGGCATCGATCAATGTGCCAGCGGTAATATCAAACGCGCCGCCAGTCCATCGGCTCAGTTTCTCTGCCTGCTGGATCAGGTTGTGCAGTTCCGTTGAAATACTCACGGCTTCCTGCCCCGCTCGGCGGTTCACCTCGCTGACTTCGCTGGTTTGACGGTACACTGTCAACAACTGTTCGTAACGATCCACCTCGTCAAGAGCGTCATGGATCAAGCTGGTGGCATAGGGATGACCAAAGGGCAACACGATCTCGAAAACCGTGCCCATGGCAGGGCGGGCATAGCGGACGAGGGTAATGTCATCATCTTCTTGCGAGCGCGGTGCCGTCAGGCCCACGTGAACGTCAACGAGACCAATGAGTTGTCCCGCTGATTCAGCCAGGTGGCGGGGATCAAGAAATGCTCGGCGGTGCATGATAATGCCAGTGAACGACAGGAAATCGTTCTGTCATTGTACTATCAAACGGGTACTCGCACGATCAATCTGCAACGCGAGATTTGGCACACTGCTGCGAACCGTTAGAACGTCGCCACCCATGGTGCGGGATCAAGTTCGAAACCAGGAGGAACGCACACGAACAGCAGTCCGCCGAATACACGCTCCCAGTAACCGCCCCGCTCCGTCAACTCCGCGAGCAGGTATTGACCCCACTCACCATCAATCTTTTGTGGCGACAAAACGTAGTCAAACGTTCGCCATCCTCCCGGCTCCGCGATACGGACGAACCGCAGTCGATCAACTCCGACTGGCTCAGCCTCAATAACATCCCCGAACGAAGCAGACTCAACAAAGATTGGCACGCCGTCCAGACGATACAACCGGCTATTCATCGCAGTAACTGGGACACTTACTGTCAAGCGTTCGGCGGGGAACTCGATGAGCGGTTCCTCCCTTCCAAATCGTACGGTCATCGCAACATCATCCGCCATTCACGTCTCCTTGCGGACTGACGATCAAGTTCAGCAGCCGACGGTGTCTGGTAAATCGTTGATTCAACGAGAGATTTCCCTATTCGGTGTTACACACTCCCGACAAGTGCCATCGCAGCCTCGTGATTGCGACGAAATTGCCAGACTGCCTCCAACAGTTCATCATCGCTGGCATTCCACAAATCCCGTCCATGTAAATCCAGGCACAACTCGCCCACGGCTGCGACAATCTGACCACCGCGCATTTCCGGGATGGATTCAGCCAATTCCCGCAAGGCTTCAAATAACGCCGTTTTCGATTCGTTATCACTCATGTAAAGTCCCTCACTCGAGGTGATTTTGCGCGACTTCGACGATACCGACCAATCACAACCACTGGAACTGTTTGTCCTGGAGCGAGCCTGGCAACTCGCGTTGCCCGCGTAACTCCGTCGATGATTTCCATAACACCATCAGGATCCTCGTAAACCAGAATTGGAGGCATTCCATCGCGAGACGTCCCATACTGGAGAATCTGCCTGTGCAGTTTCCACGGATCAGCACCTTGGAATCGGGTTGTCGGTAACCTTAACTCACCTGGGTCGACGTCAAGTATGATCGGCGTCATGATTTGATTTTACCATACTCTACATTAATTTGCCATTCCACCACGGCGCAGCCTTCGCAATGTGTTGCAGGGATTGGGCGCTATAAAGCGTTGTCGCGGGCAGGTTATTCGGGGAATGGCGCAAGGACATTGCATGTCTGCCGCTTACTTCCTGCGCGGCTCTGGACAATCTACTCACTGGTTTCGTGAATGAGTGGTTCGAGAGATTTCGTGTTGCGTTCCACGGCAAGAACGATGGTGCGCTCTTCCACACCATCAGCAGAGTAGGCAACTGCTGGGAGGATCTGTCGACCATCGGGCAAACTGAACCGCATGGTAAAGGTACCATCGGGACGAAGTTGAACCGGCTCGCCCTGAATCATCACTTTGGCGGTGGGTTCGGTGGCTCCATAGACAATCAGCTCCGCATCGAGACGGAAGAAGAATTTGCGTGCCTTGCTTCCGAAAGCACCAGAGCCGAGACTGGTAACCACCTGGGAACTCATCGGCCGACGCAGCCGTTCTTCAAACAGTTTGCGAAGCTCGAAACTGCTGGTGTTTTTGTCGTAGCCGCCGGAAAGAGCGTAAATCTTATCGAGCTTCTGCTGGACATCGGCCCAGTTTTCATCGAGTTGATCGCTCACATTGGGCCGGGGGGTATTGATCACATTGGAACGACACATCATGTAGAAACGGCCTGAGCGGGTGTAATAGCCGATGTCAACGCGGTAGGTGCGGTTGGGCTTGTTGACATCGATGTACCAGTTGTTGCATCCTTCATAGATGTCGATGTCGCGCACAATCGTTTCAGTGACGCTGCTCGATTCTTCACTGGTGATATCAAGCACGCGCAGAATGGGCTTGGCGCCATGCCATTCCTGTTCGAGAGCCGCTTCGGCACGTCGGATGGAATGCTCGGTGATTTCCCAGTAGACATGCAGCCAGAAAGGATCACGCACCATGACGACGATCCGGTCGCGACCATAGGTGCGGGGCAGATCAGGCAGCTTGTCGGGAACCTGCTTGGGCCCATCGACGAGGAACTTGCTGGAACCCACATTACCTACTGCAATATCTTCGAGCGTGGTATCACGCCGGGCGGCTTTCTGTCTGACTGCGGGTTTTACAGCAGGCTTCAAAACAGATTTACCAGGCTTAGCTGAGACCTTGGATACTGGTTTAGTTGCAGTTTTGGCCACGACTTTGCTGCGGCTGGGCTTCTTAGGGGAAGCAGAGCGGGCAGCATCGCGCGATCTGGACGATTTTGCCAATGTTGCCTTGGCTCGTTTGGAAACACGCTTGCTGGTCATAGAGCATACCGCAGTAACTGGGGGTGGGTTCGAGACGTAACTGGTGAACGAGTCTTGAGTTACGATAAATTATCGCTTGTCAAGCACCTGAATGGAATAAATCCATTTTCTTGCTTGACACTACTTTTATAACTGTTCCGCGCAATGAAAGTCAATGGAACTCGCCTGAATTTCGTGCTTTCCCGGCGTTTTCTGTAATGTTGTAACGGTTTAGCAAGGGACAGAAACAGGGCGAGGTAATGAGATAAGATGATCTTCAGAGAGTACTTCGCTTTCATAAGTCACTCAGCGTTTTTGCATTGTGCGTTGCACATGGGGAAGTCATCAGCTACTGTTAGGTAGTAGCTTCCGGTTCGCCGGAAGTTCGATTGTCAGCATCACTCCAGGCAAACGCCCAAATGCCTCCACCTGCAACTTCGGATAAGAACGATCTTTTTGCCCAATATCAGATCCTGGAAGATCTGGGAGACTTTCCCAATTACAGCTTGTTCCGGGTGAAGGCCCCTAATGGCACCATCAAGCTCTGGAAGAAAGTCGATCTGCAATTCAGCGCCAACAGCATCGAAACGCGATTGCTGCCTGTCATCGAACGAGTCACGCATCCCAATCTCAATGCGGTCAGCAACAGCTTTCATTTTCCCGATAAGGGATTGCTGTTTGTCGAAAGCGAATTTCCTGTCAAAACACTCAGACATCGACTGGAAGAAATACGGAATACCAAAACGGTAGGCACCGCGGCAGGTGGCATCCCGGTCAACGAGTTGTTCAGCTACATTGTTCAAGTTGCAGAAGCGATCGATTATCTCAACACGCCACATCATCCCTATCAGGGCAAGAAGATTGCGATTTACCACCGGGCGCTGTCGCCCGATTCCCTGCATCTTTTCGAAGAGAAAGGGAAGATCATCTGCAAACTGGGCGACTTCGGATTAGCCAAGCCGATCATCGATTCTCCCGATGCTGCCCGGCATTCACTCGGCCTGACCAACTATGATTACTCGCCGCCTGAGTTTGATGAAGGGCTGACGACCAGCACCAGTGATCAGTATTCGCTGGCAACCACCTACTGTGAACTGCGCACAGGCAAACTGCCTTTCTCCGGCACGCTACTCCAGAAACTGCAGGCGCAATTGTCAGGCAACCCCGATCTGAGCCTTCTGGAACCAGCCGAACGGCCCATTGTTTCGCGGGCGCTCAGTCGTGAACCAACTGCCCGTTTCCCGACTTGCCGGGAATTTGTCAGGCAACTGCAGCAGGCGCTGGGTGGCGTGGTCTCGGTACCGATGCTTGCTCCCAGCCCGGCCAAGGGCGCTGCTGGCGAAACCACTGCAACCGGTGCGTTCTTTACCAACA
Source organism: Planctomycetia bacterium (assembly GCA_016795155.1). Lineage (NCBI taxonomy): Bacteria > Pseudomonadati > Planctomycetota > Planctomycetia > Planctomycetia bacterium. The sequence goes on from JAEUIE010000014.1 coordinate 64,580, forward strand.
ACACTCAATCAGGCTGGGCGCTCTCGAGCAAACCGGTAGGGCGCAGTGGCGGAGCCTTGTTCAATATCTCCACGAGCAAGGAACCGAAAGCTCCCGCGAAGCAGGAACCTTTGCCACCCGTACCATCCATCTCCAAGCCAGCCGCGGCGCCGGTAGTTCCCCCACCGCCTAAAGTAGCACCTGCTGCGCCAGCTCCGGTGCTGCCGCCACCACTACCCACGGCACGGCCCAAGCGGGAAACGGCACCAGCGTTTGAAATGAAAATGGACGCTGTCGCCGAGAAAAAGCCGGAGAAAAAACCTGTTGTTGCTGACGACAATTACGATGAGATTAACCAGTGGAAACCCGGTTCAGTTTCCGTGGGGCCCACCAAGCCACCTGTCAAGGAAGAGAAGCAACCGAAGCCGAGTTCACAGCAGGATATCAAGATCACGCCTCCTCCCGCGGTGGTGCGTAAGGAATCGATCAGCCATAAAGCGAAAGAAACACTCGAATTGATCAAACGCCGACAGACTGGTGCAGCGGAACCGGAAGAACCGCGAAGCAAAGCGCCTGCTCAGGGCGGAAAGATGTTTGGTGGCGTGTCACGGGATACCAATGCCCCAGCATTCAATGAGAGTGATGCAGGGCAGGCCACCCGCCGGGGTTCCACGCAGAACATGGGCATCCCGCTGCCACCCCGCATGCCACAGCCAACGCAGGCTGCCACGCCTTCCCGGCAGTCTTCACCTGTTCCGTTGCCACGAAGGCATTCTGCACCGCCGACACCAGCTCAACCCGTGCAGGTAACTCAGGCATCGCTGGGGGAAGATGCCCCCGTGGTCAAGTCCAACTTCATGTCGCTCATGACGATGATCATGGTCAGCATCCTGGCATTCTGCATTGGGATGATTGTGCTGTTTTACCTGGCGAAGTAGTAACAAGAACTGCTCCAGAAATGGCGGATGTCGTTCAAGGTTGGCGACAATTCTTTCGGCAAGCGTGTTCTGGTAGTACTGGAATTAGAAAAATGTAATCTACTACTTTTCCAATTTCGTTTGTGAAGCAAACACGAACCTTGTGAAGCTTTAAGCCAAAGCTTAGTGAGAAACTCTAGCGTTCTCATGATTTCCATCAATTGATGTCGAATCAGTGGTACCCAATCTGTCATAGAATGCGAGTGAACCATAATAAGATAATAATATCTTTTATTCTAATATAATGGCGGATAGTCTCCCTTAATCCGACTACTCTTCCTGAGCACCCTCTTTCGTCGAGATTCCGAAAGCAACCATGAAATCACGATCACGCCTTCGATTGCACGTGGAAGCCCTGGAACATCGGGAACTGCCAGCCACCAATCTGCTCGTGCCTCTCGATCCCTTGCGTGACATTTCGGGCAAGCAAATCCTCACTGTTCAGCGGTATACGGGGACGGAGCTGGAAAGCACTTTCTGGGGGCCTGTCAACGCTTTCGCAGTGTTCGACACCGGCTCACCCACGGTGTCGTTTGGTTATTATTCCAATGAACAGCTTCTGAACCAGGATGGCGATATTATCCCGATCAAGGTGCCACTGGGTTCCGTAGCGGATGCCATAGGTGGTCGGCTGTTTTCCGATATCGGCTTTGGGGGCACCATCAGTAATGATGGCCTGCACGCCCTGCAGCTTACCTGGGACTTCGACTTTGATCTGCGTCCCACCTTTGGTGCTGATTTTACATTGCCCACCGCCCAGCATCAGGCAAATGTACATCCGATCTCCACTCCGCTGGCCAATGGCGAACTCGATAACCCCAACTTTCACTTGCCCACCCTGGCTGGTACGCCACTGCTTGCCCCATCCGCAGCTGCCCCGGGCGGACGTGCTGCCCTCATCACCTTCGATGGCGCTCAACTCGATTTTACTCAGATTCAAAACAGGGATGTGGATGGCGATGGCGTTCCTGACCATGGGGATGACCCCGCCTGGATCATCACACTGCCTGACCTTGAATACGTCGATTCCAACACAACACCGACTGCACCTGATGGCAGCAGTCCGGTCGTCTACATTCCTTTGACCCTTAATGGGCCAACCAATGTCGGCACCATTGGTGAAGTCGCCTCTGTTGCACCCGTTCCCACCCAAAACGCCGTCGTACTCTCGTTTGGCAGCACGACTGTGGCTCAGCAGCGATTCCTGGTCGATACCGGTTCGCAAGTCAGTACCATTTCCACGGCACTGGCTCAGTCCCTGGGTCTGGATCTGTCCCAGCCTGGCTTCACCACCACCATCGTAGGCGCGGGCGGCGTTACTGAAGATGTGCCAGGGTACATTCTCGATGAACTGACTTTACCCACCAGCGACGGTGGAACCATCACCTGGACACAGGTGCCTGTGCACGTGATTGATGTACCTGGTGGCTATGCAGGCGTTCTTGGCACCAACATTCTGAACACCGCATCAATAGCCAGCTACGATCCATACCGTTCGGATGGCGCATCGCTGGGCCTCTCCTTCTGGACCAATCGGCCTGATGATCCTGCACCACGCTCCTGGGCTTTCTCACTGACGCTGGAGTTGGCTGGGTTAATCGCGATGGTCGATTTCCCGCAAGGATTTTTGATGCCGGGCGCTCGTTTCTCGACGGGCCAGGTCACCGGGCAGGTTTTCCAGGACGACAACAGAAATGGCAGCCTTGATACCAATGAGTCGGCATTACCATATTCCGTCGTCTATGCTGATTTGAACAACAATCTCCTTCGCGATAGTAACGAACCCTTCGCCAACAGTGGTGGCACCGGTTTCTACAGCCTCTCTGGCCTGCCCACTAACAAGGCCAGCACCATTCGTATGGAATTGTATCAGGGGCTGGGTTCCACTCCTCGAAGCGTTACACCTCGAAGTGGGCAATCTTCTATCCAGCTCAATTTTGGTGCGACTACACCTCCACCCCAGGTTGCTACGGTCACGGTGAATAACGGTGATGCCCAGCGATCCATGGTGACGAGTATCACGCTGACTTTCAATCAGGAAGTACGAATACTGTCTGATGCGTTCAGCCTCTTTCGCAAAGGCAGCAAGTCTTCGCTGCCTCTGCATGCAGTGACCACTTCCGAAGGTGGAATCACCACAGTCACTCTCAGCTTCCCCGGCAACAGTTCCCGCACCAACTCTCTGCGTGATGGCGACTATCAACTCGTGGCACGCAGCAACCGCATCACTGGCTTGGATGGACGCACGCTGGATGGCAATAGTAATTTCATAAGTGGCGACAACTACTCATATCGTTTCCATCGCTTATTCGGCGATGTAAACGGCGATCATCGCGTCAACCAGACCGACTATGTCCAATTCCGCCAGGCTATGAGTGATGGCTACTTCTCTGAACTGGTTCGCATCTTCGATTCCAATGGCAACAAACGAATCGACGTCAGCGATTATTTGGTCTTCCTGTTGAATCGCACCCGATAGGGATGAGTTGATTTGAAATAACTACTCATCGTATTACTGCTTTGCAAAAGCTGTCCGGAATTCTGAAGCAGTTTCACCAGTTTTTATCGCCCATTGGTCATCTAACGATTTCATATGTATCTGGCTCGACAACATTGATTCATTCTAAGCCTTTGGTTTTGTTTCTCCTGTGATTACACCTTAAAACTGCTCCAGAAACGCCAGATCATTGCTCCAGAAATGGCGGATATCATTGATGCCGTGCAGCAGCATGGCAATGCGTTGTGGCCCCAGGCCGAAGGCGAAGCCGGTGAAGCGTTCGGGGTCGTATCCGCCGTTCTGCAACACAGTGGGGTGGATCATGCCTGCACCCATGATTTCGAGCCAGCCGGTGCCCTTGGTGAGCCGTTCGCTGGCTTCATCGACGACAGGCCAACTGACATCGACTTCGATGCTCGGCTCGGTGAACGGGAAGTAACTGGAACGAAACCGTATCTCCCGTTCCTGGCCGAAGAGTCTACGGACGAAGCTGAGAATGGTGCCTTTCAGATCAGCCATGGTGATGTGGGTGCCGATGGCAAGCCCTTCGACCTGTTGAAACTGAATCTCGCTGCGGGTGCTGATCTGTTCATAGCGATAGCACATGCCGGGGAGCACCACGCGAATGGGGTTCGGGCAGTACTTCTTCATGGCATGAATCTGCCCGGGCGAAGTGTGCGTTCGCAGAATGACGCCGGGCGTTTTGGTAAAGAAGGTGTCCCACATGTCGCGGGCTGGGTGTTCCGCAGGCATGTTGAGCAGTTCGAAGTTGTTCTCGTCGGTTTCCACTTCGCGGCTCTGGAATACCTGGAAGCCCATATCAGCGAAGATGCTGAGGATGCGACGCATGGTCTGGGTGGCAGGGTGCAAGCGGCCTTGCACAACAGGCCGGCCGGGCAGGGTGACATCAACGATGTCGGTTGCCAGACTCTTTTCGAGTGCAGCTTGAGCGAGTTCTTTTGCTTTGATTTCTTCAGCAGCGACCAAGGCTTGTTTGACCACATTGATAGCCTGGCCATAAGCCGGACGCTCTGCAGCGGGTAATGCGCCGAGCTTTTTCATCGCTTCGGTGAGCAGGCCGGTTTTGCCCTGGTACTTGGACGACCATGCACGCAAGGCAGCCTCATCCGAGCAGGCAGCCAGTTCAGCGAGAGCGGTGTTTTGGAGTTCGGTGGGGGACATTTTACTTTGTACGCTCGAGAGTTATATGAATTCGATGTTGTTATGCATTTCGGCAGCATCCAGAACTTCCCATATCAAAGCTAAACCATGAATGATCTGGCCCACTGAACGGGATTGAAGTTCGCAGAATGCAACGCCTGCATGGTTTTCAGCACGGGACGCAAGTACCAGAATATCATCATCATGTGAAAAGATCACTCTGCCCGTTTCCTGTGCATAAGCGAATTGTGCTTCATCGGTTGCTGACAAAAGGTTGGCATCCATTACGGTATACACGTCTATACCACGTCGTCTCAGGCCTGCTACCGCAGGATATCGATGAACATTTTCATCCAGGTAGAACTTAACCGTTCGAGCCACGATGATTTGCCATTTTTCTCTGTAGAGCTGAAGAGCCTTGTGCCAGCTTCAGTTTTTCGACCAAGTCCTGTGTTGATTGCATATGCTGGTCGATTTCTTCTTTGTGATCCCAGTAGAAAGCCAACGCAGCATAGACTTTGGCAGGAGTAAGCTGAGGATAACCTTCTACGATTTCATCAACTCCCAACCCCTGAAGCTCATGCAGGACAAAAATATCCTGCACCCGTATTCGAGTGCCTGCAATGCACGGTTTGCCACCACAGATGGCGGGATCAATCGAAATGTACTCGGTCATTAAGGAAGACACGTTCTCAACCCTTAAACACAAAGAGTGCCGACCTGAAGGCCGACACTCTTTAAGATACACAAATTCGCGTGACGTTCACTAGCCCGCTTTTTTCGCGGTGGCAGCAGGGGCAAACTGCTTGGCAAGCGTCACCAACTGATCAAAGCTGGCAGGATCGTGAATGGCGATCTCGCTGAGCATCTTGCGGTCGAGTTCCACGCCTGCACGCTGCAGCCCGGCAATGAACTGGCTATAGGCCATGCCCCGCATACGAGCAGCGGCATTGATACGCATGGTCCAGAGTTGGCGGAAGAGGCGTTTGCGCTGGCGACGATCACGGTAGGCAAAAGCACCGGCACGGGTTACGGTGGTGCGCATCTGCCGATACAGATTGCCTCGGCTTAAATAATACCCTTTGGCCAGCTTGCGGAGCCTGGCACGTCGGCGAAGGACAGTTTTGCCACTACGGGCACGCATGACATTATCTCCGGCTCGACGCTATATCCCGCGTCTGATTTTATCGATAGCCTGCTATCAGCTTCTTGCTGCCAGCGAATTGCTTAATGATTTCCCTGGGTGATCGCCTTGACGATCTTCTTGGCTTCGGTGGTATTGAGCGTAACCGCCTTATCCAGTTTCTGCTTATGGCTGCCCGACATGTGGGCGTTGAGGTGACGACGGCCTTCCCGGCGGAATTTCAGTTTCCCGGTAGCAGTCACCTTGAAGCGGCGTTTGCTCGCTTTATGAGTCTTCATCTTCGGCATGGGTCGCCTGCAATGCAAGAAATACGCCTTATTCTCTAAATAAAGCGTGGTCTGTAACATTAGGGTTCGCAGCCCTGCCCGGCAAGTGTTTCGCCGGAATAATGTGTTTTCGGCTGTCAAGGCTGGAAAATGAGCCACTTTTCAGCCCGTCTTCCACTCCGACTCGCTCAGCGCGTACAATACTCCAGATTAACCTTTCGGGATGATTGACATGGGACAGATCTTCAATGCGGTGGTGGATTTCCTGACAGATGACGGCTGGAAATACACCATTTTAGAAGAAGATCAGGACCTGCTGGCCCTCACCCTCTCTTTCAAGGGACGCAACGGCTCCTGGCAGTGCTTTGCGATTGTGGATGAAGAAAAGCACTGGTTGCGTTTTTATTCGATTCTGCCTGTCCATGTTTCGGAAGACAAACGTCACGAGGCAGCCGAGTTCATCACCCGTGCGAACTATGGCCTGATGCTTGGCAACTACGAGATGGATTTTAACGATGGTGAAGTGCGGTTCAAAACCAGTGTGGATGCCGAGGGTGGCGAACTGACCAAGCCGATGATTGACAACCTGCTGCGATCCAATCTGATCAGTATGGATCGCTATTTTCCGGGAATGATGGCGGTGCTCTACAGCGACCGGACACCAGCTGACATCTACGAAGATATTGCCAACAATGAAGTGGCTGACGACCGCAGCAGTCTGGAAGAAGATGGGTAGTATTATTGTTGTGGCATCAGGAACTGATGCCCGGCATCGATCCAGTTCTTGATCATGTCGGCGGGGACCGATTCGACGTGACCATCAGCGTAGAAATAGTTGGATCGACCAGGCATGGCCTCCCCATAAAGAGGAAAACGATCGGGCTGGATGCCGAGCCTGCCGGTGGTTCGCTGCCAGGCAGTAGCCTTTGGAATCAGCCAACCTTGCGGGAAGATGTAGCCGGGGCCAGGCACACCCGCATGCGGACTGACCGGAAGAATGGCCAAGGCCCGTGACAGGCTGGTGCAATCGCTCAGGCGTTCACAGCTCAACTGCTTGCCGGTAACTGAATCGGTGATACTGGTGCTGAAATAGGGATTGAGTACATAACTGGAACAGAACCTGTTGGGATTAGCCGACAGGTATTTTCGTCGCTCCTCCTTTAATGGATCGGCTGGGCTGATCAGGGCATCATTAAGTTCCCCATAACTGCTGAGCTTGTGAATCCAGCGGTCAAAGGGATCGGACCCGCGATGGTTCACTGGCCTGCCCTGATGCGCCTTGGCATAGGCCAGCCAGGCATGTCCCAGCACACGCAACTGATTTTTCTCTTCCTGATCATCCGCGAGCAGGCGCAGCTTCATGATGGCAGGCAGCAGGAGCGCCAGCAAAATGCCAATAATGGCAATAATCACCAGAAGTTCAACCAGCGTCAGAGCACGTCGATGCTGGCGGCAATAAATCATTTCTGCTCGCTGCACGAAAGAATCAAAAAACATCCGTTATTGCAATAAACTCATTCCCTGAGCATATATTAGGGTATCTTGGTAAACCCTATCAGGTCAAGTAGCAAAATAAAAGAGCCTGGCAAATTTGTGTGCCAGGCACTTGCCGCTTCATTTGTGCTTTATTTCGGCAACTCAAATTGTGCCTGACTTAGAGGCTGTAAAACAACTTTATCCAAGTGTACCACCGGGCTGGTAATCTCCTTGCCGTTAAAGAATTGTGCTCTCTTAAATGGTACTACCAGGCCTTCCACATCCTTGAAATCACCGAATTTGACCAGGTTTATCCCATTGGTTCCTTTTCGAGCCAGGTAGGATAGCTGCAGGATGCGCCCCGAATCTGGATCAATAAACCAGGTGGTGGTGGCACCCTGATAGGCAACATCAAGCTTTTCCAAAGGCTTGCCATCCACCTCGGTAACTCCATTAGCTACGGCAACAAATCCTTTAGCCTGACGATTACGCAGCATGGCCAGTGGCTCACGCAGTGCCTGTCGCTGGGCCACTGCTGTCACCGGTGCATCCAGCTTCCATGCATCCTTGCCAGCAAACTGATAGCCTTTCGATCCATTGAAACCCTGACCATAGGCTGTCGTAAACTTTTCTTCAAAACGGTACTTATCGGGAAAGCTCCATGCTGTGGTGTAGTGCCCGACAAGCTCTTTGCCATTCTGTTTGTAGATATGCCTGCAATGGGTTTCGTAACCTTGGATTGCATCAACCTTGTTGGCACCGCCAAATCCTTCGAGCACTTTGCTCACTAAAACTTTCCCCTGTTCCAATTGCTCTGGTGTGCCTGTTGGAACCATATTGGGTTTCTCGATGTATTGCTCCGGGTCTTTCTTGAATGCATTGCGGCACATCTCCGATGCAAAGACATAGATGCGTCCATCATGGACATAGAATCGGTCAGGGCTGCCCATACCGGTGAATGGCCCCATTTTCCCGCAGGCGCCACCAAACTGGATGCCTCGTTCCACTGGCTGTTTGTCAAAGGCAGCTTTATTTTCTTCCGAGGCAAAGCGATAACGGAACAAGCCATGCGTTGATTCGAGCCCTTCCTTGCCTTGCACTTCCTTTCCTGCTGCCAGTTCGATGGGATCGAGTCCTTTCAGTGCGAGTTTAGGCACGGGTGTTTCTGCTTGGATGCTGGCGAGGAACACCAGCGAGCAAGTTAGACTCAGAACGAAGTGACGCATGACAAACTCCAGATGGAAGAGGATTATTTCTTGAGTGAGGACTGGTGCTTTTTGGAAGCGGGCTTACTGCCCCATTCGGTAGCTGCCGATTGGAGCCGATCAAAGTAGTCACGCAGCCTGTCGATTGCCTGGTCATAGCATTCGATCGTTCGATAAGTGCGGGCCAGCATGACAGCGCCTTCCATCACGGTCAGCACAAAATGAGCCATGTCGCCGGGCTTTGATTCTTCAGGCAACTTGTGGCGGGCTTCTTCCAGGCAACCTTTGACTGCATTTTTCCAATTGTCGAAATTCTCCGCCAGAAGCTGGCGAACGCGGGGATGGCTTTTGGAAAGCTCGAGAGCCAGGTTGCCAATGGGACAACCCATTTGGAATTCACAGACCAGAAGCAGATTGCGGTAGCCATCAAGGATGCCGAACATGCGTTCGAGGGGATCATCGAGCCGATCAAAGACGGGCTGCACCACTTCAGGCCAGAACATCTTCTTGCGCCATTCAAGCGTTGCCAGCAGCAAATCTTCCTTAGTGGGGAAGTAATAGTACAAGCTGCCTCGCAGGATATCCGCAGCTTCGAGAATTTGGGCGATGCCGGTGGCACCATAGCCCTGCTTGAGGAACAGATCAGCAGCAACTTCGATGATGTGTTCACGCACATCGGGAGTGTTTTCAGATGATGAAGTCTTCTCGGACATGACAACCCAGCTTCTTGACTGACCGGTCAAATTATGGCATTGTCGTTTCTTATTGTCAACGATTTTCCCTGTTTTTTGATTATTTTCCCAGCCAGCGGGCTACTTTCAGGATCAGGGCCATGCTCGGAGCATGGGTGATTACCCCCGCCATCACCTGTTCCACTACTTCCTCAAAAGGCAGCACGATGTGTTCAATTTGTTCGGTGCCTTCGGGAGCTATATCAAACTGTTTCAACTGACGCGCCAGATACAACTGTGTTGGCGACAGTATCGAAGCAGTAAACGGATCAAGGCGACCCAGATCAATCCATTCGCTGGCTTCCAGCCCAAGCTCTTCCCGCAATTCACGCTGTGCCGCCTGCAAAGCAGGCTCATCATCATCCCTGCCGCCACTCACGCACTCCAGGGTTGTCTCGCCCACAGCATAGTGAAATTCCCGGGTCAGGTGGGCATCGTTATTCTCATCTATTGCCAGTACACAAACACCTGGCTTGATATGCACCACGGCATACGTTCCCGGCTGGCCATCAGGCCGGGTCACTTCATCCCGTTGAACTTTGACCCAGGGATCGCGGTAGACCCAAGCCCTCGACTTGATGAACCATGGTCCATGTTGCTGATTGATTTTCTGCATAATACCTTCCCTGGTTTATTTGCTCCGTGGCTCAACTCCATGCAGATGCCTGACGAAAAAGTCAGCGCGTCGGCGCGACATGTAGGGTGATTCCGCAGCGCCGTGCGGCCCGCCAGGCACCACGACCAAATCGAAGTCCTTGTTCGCCTTGATCAAGGCATTGACCACCTGCATGGTCGAAGCGGGGTCAACATTGCGATCCATTTCACCCACGATCAACATTAACTTTCCCTGCAGGCGATGTGCCTGGGTGACATTCGACTGTTCTGCATAGTGTGCTCCGATCGGCCAGCTCATCCAGAGTTCGTTCCACCAGATTTTATCCATGCGGTTGTCGTGACAGCCACAGTCTGCCACGCCAACATGATAGAATTCGGGATGCATGAGCAGGCCACGCATGGCATTCTGCCCGCCTGCCGACCCGCCGTAAATCCCAACCCTGGTTAAATCCATGTAGGGATACTTCTCAGCAGCAGCTTTAATCCAGAGCATACGGTCCGGGAAGCCTGCATCGCCGAGGTTCTTCCAGCAGACATCGTGAAAAGCCTTGGAACGATTGGATGTGCCCATGCCATCGATCTGTACAACGATGAAACCCAGTTCAGCCATTGCCTGTACGCGATGAACGGTGCGGAAGTCTTTCGGCACAAACGAATCCTGTGGCCCAGCATAAATGTATTCGATGACTGGATACTTTTTCGTTGGCGAAAAGTTACTGGGCCGATGGATGACTCCATAAATATTCGTGATGCCATCACGCCCTTTTGCGACAAATCGCTCTGGTGGCCTCCAACCCTTGCTTTTCAACCTGGTAATGTCGCCTTCTTCCACAGGCAGGAGCAGTTTCCCATCTTGCGTTGATCGGATGACGGTCGCCGGTGCTTTGTCAACTCGCGACCAGGTATCGACGAAATACTCTCCTGTGGGAGAGAATTCGGTGGTATGTGTACCATCGTCGGTTGTCAGAATTTTCAGATCGTTACCATCGTAATTGACTCTAGCTAGATGCAGGTAATAGGGATCCTGTTCAGCATACACGCCGCTGCAGGTAAACCAGATTTGTCGCTTGTCATCATCAACTTTGACCACGCGGCGGACGACCCAGTTGCCTCGAGTTATCTGGTTCTTTACTTCCCGCCGTTCCGTGTCGATGAGGTAAAGGTGGTTCCAGCCATCCCGTTCGGACATCCAGATGGCCTCACGCTTATCCTTCACGGGGTGCAGGAGAAATTTACCTGCATAGTCAACAAACGTTTTGCTCTGCTCATCAATGACGCATTGGGCGTAACCGGTGTCAGCATCGACCGCAAGCCATCGAAGTACCTGATGTCCGCGCTGGTTATAGAGGAAGGTAAACCGTGCGCTGTCCTTGCTCCATGCATACTGTGATAATGCATAAGGATTGGTGAACAGCTTATCACTCACCTTGATGAGATGCCTGGTGGGAATATCTGCCAGCACTAATGTGGTCTTTGCCAGTTCATCGCCCGGCTTCAGATAGTTCATCTCGTGCAACTTGGGTTGCAACTGATCGCGAGGTGATGATTCAATCAGGTACACTTTGCGTTCCTGGGCTGGCTTCACTCTGAACAACATGACCTTGCGGCTGTGAGGCGCCCAATAGAAGCGTTCGACATAGGGTTCAGCAGCGGTGCCATCTTTCGTCAGTTGTTCTGTTTTGTCTGACTGCTGATGTGTCAGAAAAACATTGTTGTCTTTGACAAAGAGCCGCCACTGCCTGTCCGACGAGATGCGCTGAACGAATTCGCGTTGTCGCTGCAATGGCACACGGCCTGGCGTGCCAGTTCCCGGAGTGCGTGTCAGGGTGCTGTTCCAGCGATCGTACTTCCAGCGTGTGCCATCGATGCGGAAAAAAAACTCGGCAGGGTTTTCACCCAGTTCCACTTCACTGAAAGGCAATTGATCTGGTTCAACCGGTTTCTTGAGCTGGATAGCCAGATCGGCCGCCAGGCGGACGTGATCGAACGCATCCACACGGGTTTTATTACGGACATCTACCCGCAAGAACCTCTGCTTGCCCGCAGGCAACTGTTGTCGATAAACAAACTGCTGACCATCGGTTTGCCAGACAATGCGAGGTCTGATGTTCAGAGCTTCGCCCTGATAGCGTTCATTGAGGGAAGTCGCTCGCTCGTAATCTGCCTTGGTGCCTTGACCCTGCACGCTCACAGCCAGCAAACACCACACACACCATGCCAGACAGCCGTGTTTCATTGCTTTACTTCTCCCGGGCTTAGTTACTATGGTGTCAACCTCACCCACTCAGGGAAAGCAGAATCTGGCACAGGAGAGAATTCTCATGACAGAGGCAATCGGAATCTGACGGCTGTATGGCTATAGAATGGGAGAAATCGAGATATCGCCGATGCCAGACCTGGAATCAATATCGCGGGAGAGTGACTGGGGTGTGCCACTGCCCGGGGAGATCGTACCGCCGGAACAGCAGGCCCATACTCATCTGAAGCGATTGCCTTTGGGACAATTTCAGGTTGCAGCCGTCTTTGGACACAATGCCCGGCTGGTCGTCGATCTGTGTTGTGGCAACGGGCGTTCTGTCATACAGCAAGCGCTGGCTCACCCCGAGAACGTCTATTTGGGAATTGATATTTTCAATGGGTCCATTCGCCACGCGGTTCGCCGGGCTAATCGCCGGGGGTTGCATAACGTCCGTTTTGCGGTAGCTGATGCGCTGGAAGTGGTGAGTCGATTGCTGGGCGATGCGATGGTTGCCGAACTGCATCTCTATCATCCGCAGCCGGTATATGACCTGGCCCAGGCACACAAGCGATTGCTCACGCCGCGGTTTCTGTTGCACGTGCATCGGGTGCTCAAAGCTGATGGCCGTTTCATTCTGCAGACCGATCATCCAGCTTACTGGACTTACCTGAAGCAGATTCTGCCTCTTTACTTTCACGTTCAGGAATATGACACACCCTGGCATGATGCACCGGAGGGCAGAACCCGTCGGGAAATCCTCGCCCGCCAGATGGGGCTGCCCATCTTCCGTGCTGAGTGCATGCCACTCGCCAACCTGGATCGACAACAAGCCCTGGAGCAGGCAGATCAACTGCCGCTACCCCGTTTTGATGCTGATAGAAGACTGCAGGCACTCGATGAACGGGAGAAGGATGACTCTGGATTGTAGTCCTCTCTCTCCGAGAGAGGACAGCGATGGTGAGTGCACATTAAACGAAGAGATGATCGAGACGGACGCCTGTCTCCGCATCATCACTCGGAGAGTGATGACTACAATATTGCTCACCCCTGACCCCTCTACTCTCGTTTAATACTTCCACTCCATCCTGAAGAATGGGCCGTGGTAATCGAACTGCTGGCTGCCACTGCCTTCCATCACTGCCAGGTCCTTGAAGAACCAGGTCTCATACAGGTAGCCTGCGGAGAAACTCAATCGGTCGCAATACTGAGGCGGAGCGTAGCGTAAGGCAAGCTGGGCCCCGGTATGCCAGACGATACCACCTTCGGATCGCTGTGCTTCATCATAGTCGAATTCGCCATCAATCACCGATTCAATGGTGGCACGGGCACGGTAACTGCCCCACTGAATACCTGCATCGACCAGACCACTCAGCGACAAGCCCGTATCAGCCCAGGGCAACTCCATGCGTAAACCAGCGCGAGGGCCTGCTCCGATGAACTGCTGTCTCCAGCGCACATCAATGTAGCTTGGATCGAATGAAACAAAATCGAATCCATAGAAGTCCTGGAAATCAGAGACCGTCAGACGTGCCGACAGATCCCATCGTGCCCGAATGACCGACAGCAGCGGAAACACTTCTGACTGTACACCGAAATCGACGGCATGCAATTCGGTCGAACGGTAGAACGAAAACAGGGTATCGGTAAACGGCTCATACGCCTGCTGATTCGAATCGCTGTACAGTCCTCGATATCCAATGTAAGGGTTCCAGGCACCCCGGTTCAGCGTGCCAAATTCAAACCGTGGCGACAACGTCCAATCGACATTGGAGGAAAATGCCGGGCCACCATCCATCGACGGATTGGTCAGCCGAGGCTGCACCACCGCAAAATCGAGGTTGAAATAGTAGCTGGGCAGATACGTCTCTTCGATCATTGGCGATGGGAGTGAGCGCACTTCGACAGGGGTCAAAGAGCCCTCCTGTGCCCACAGGCTGACAGCAGTTCCCAGAAGGATGCAGGTGGCAAGCAATGTTCTCATCATCATCCAGACTCCGCGGCAAACATACATGGACCGCCGACATAGCGAATGGATGATTTTTTCGCAAGGGGAGATTGGGGAGACGTTGCGATGTTTGATCAACTCATACACTACCCCCATGAAACTGGTCATTCTTGATTACGGCATAGGCAATTTGCGCAGTGTGCAGAAAGCCTTTGAAAAGGCAGGCGTTGCTGCTTCACTCTCCAGCGATCTGCAGCAGATTGCCGAAGCTGATCGCCTGGTGCTGCCTGGCGTGGGGGCCTTCAGCGACTGCATGGAGAAGTTCACCGCAGCGGGCATGCGTGAACCGGTATTGCGACATCTACAACAGGATAAGCCGTTCCTGGGCATCTGTGTCGGCATGCAGATGCTGTTCACCCGCAGCCACGAGAATGGCCTGCATGATGGCTTGAAGGTGCTCGCGGGTGAAGTGGTTCGCTTTCCACAGCGTGAAGGGTACAAGGTGCCGCACATGGGCTGGAATCAGGTGCGGGCTGTCAACCAGAACCCGTTCTGGATCCACTTGAAGCAACCTGCCTGGTTTTATTTTGTGCATTCATATTACTGTGTGCCGGGCGATGCCTCGGTGGTGGCACTGGAAGCCGATTACCCGGAACCGTTTTGTGCCGCAGTGCAGCGTGGCAGAATGCTGGCAACGCAGTTTCACCCGGAAAAGAGCCAGCAGGCTGGCTTGGCGTTGATCAAGCAGTTTGTGGAGATGTGATTCCCTTCTCCACCTTGGAGAGAAGGGTTAGTGATGAGGGGTTCTCAATAGTATTTAACCATGTCGATTAACTAATCTGGTTAAACACGAGGTGAAGCCCCTCACCCCCGGCCCCTCTTCCCACGGGGGAGAGGGGAGACAAATTACAGACTCGCTGACAGGGCGTAGATCGCTTCGGTATCGAGAATCAGTTTGTTCGAAGTAAACAGTTGGGCGATGGCGGCTTTGTGCAGCTTCATCTTCAGCCCGCCAACACCGAGGGCACCGTAGCAGGTCACCTTGTTGCGCGAGACACCTGCATCCATCACTTCCACACCTTCAATACCCGTAGGTGGTACTGCATTCAGGTCAATCATCACCTTGATAGTGGAGGAGGCTTGCCAGAGCCGGGCATCGAGAATCTGTTTGCCTGCCGGGCCTGCTGCGATCACCAGTGCAGCGCGGTTTACTGCTTCGTTCAGCGGCGCTTCTTCCAATGGTACTGCGGAAACCTCAGCACTGGGTACTTTCTCCAAAACATGCTTCACGGCATCCTCTGCCTTCGACAATCGGCGGTTGGCGACTTGTACTACCGCCCCTGCCTGGGCTAACAATAGCGCTGCACGCACGCCGACAGCCCCTGCACCCATCACCAGTGCCGTGGTCTGCGGCAGATCGAGATGCCTCGTCGCTGATCGCACTGCCGCTGCTGCTGTGGTGTTGGAACCATTGGGATCGAGCATGATCGAAACCGACAGGCCAA
This sequence comes from Planctomycetia bacterium, assembly GCA_016795155.1. Taxonomy (NCBI): domain Bacteria; kingdom Pseudomonadati; phylum Planctomycetota; class Planctomycetia; species Planctomycetia bacterium. Next base: position 80,320 of record JAEUIE010000014.1, read on the forward strand.
ACTGAGGCAGCAGATGCTGTTTGGCTTCAGCCAGCAGCGTCTCCGCCTGGGCGACATCCGAACCGCCTATGAAGATGGCAGTGCGTGCCAGGTCTTTCGGACCACGGGTGAAGATGCACCCATGCACCATGTTCTGCACCTGTTCCCTGGTAACCTGCCCGTAGCTGAAGAGTTCATCCACGCCGGCATCGATGGCCACCACTCTGTCGAACACGCTGGCCTGCTGGTCGCCATCGAGTTGAATCAGGATTTTCCGTTTGTCGCTCATGGTGCCTGCTTTTGCTGATGTAATTCTCCCCCTTACCAAGGGGGAGCTAGAGGGGGTTGAGGCTTCGGAATCTCAACCCCACCCAGCCTCCCCTTCGTAAGGGGAGGAGAAGTACTACAGGCAATGTAAATGCTAACGCCCTGTCGATCAAGACAGGGCGCTAGTTGACGTGGTGATGGAAACGTCGGAACTATTCAGGAATCGCATGCTTGGCCAGCGTGGCTGTCACGGGCTTCCAGGTTGAGGTGTTGCTGGTGATACGATCAGGTCGGGGAGTTACCGGTGGATAGTTGACTGCAGCAGGAGCGCGGCCGGTGCCATTGGCAGGCAGGTTGCCATTCTGACGATAGAGCGGGCTATCGGTGCCAGTGGTGGGTGCTCGCTGTTCCTGAACGCCAGCAGCAGGTGCCCGGTTTTCCTGTACGCCCGGAGGAGGCATGAAGGTCTGCGGAGCAGGTTGTGCAGGAGCAATCGTCGCATTCACGGGAGGATTGCTGGTCCAGGGGCCAACGACGGGTGCGGGAGCAGCAGGGGTTACAGTCGTCTGTGGTTCGTAGTAGGTCATCTGACGGTACTGTGTCACAGGCACCATCTGGGTTTTCTGAACATAGGTGGTGACAGGAGTGGTCTGTGCCTTCAACTGATAGGAAGTCTGTGGTGTAGCTACGGTCTGGTAGGAACAGTTGCAGGGATCGTAAGCATAGCTGTAACGGTAGCTGGTGACCGGCTCGTAGTAGTAGCTGGTGCGATACTCGGTTCGCGGTTCGGTAACCGTTTGAGGCTGATAGTTGGTGACCTGCTGATAGTAGGTGCGGGGCACATACTGGGTACACACGGTTGGAGGCGGTGTATAGTTGGCCACCACCGGTGGAGGAGCCACTGGCGTGGAGTTGCAGCAGGGTGAAGGTGGCGGGGGTGCCACGTAGTAAACGGTTTGAGGCTGCTTCTTTCGGAAGCAGGTCAGTTCAAAAGGGCTTTGCCAGCCAGCCTGGGCAGGGACAGCCAGTGAGAGTCCAATCACCGCCAGCAGGGCTCGCATGCTCCAGAGCGTGATTCGCATAGTCGTCACAGTAATTACCTCCGAAGGGCGAATCGTCGTGAATCGCCTACTTCTGCTCAAGTTCCGTGGGAAGCATCTTCCGCACACAGATACATCATGGGGTAGGAAGGGGTATGACTTCAAGCGATGCAACCCCGGAATTACACATTTTCTTGAAAATGCATGTGCAACAAAACGGATTGAGCATAACGGGGAGGATTAGCTAAACTTTGCAGACTGCGCAGGCAGGCTGAAACACATTCGTTGCGGGTATTTCTTGACTATTTTAACGAATGATTTTTGGGTACGTCTGAGTGGAATAATCGTTACAGTTTAACAGTGGTATGGGTTGCGAAAATGCAAGGAGCCGCGCATGAAGTAAGCAGGCCCCTGTTTTAGCTCCGTAAGGAGCGTCGGATATTAGCCAGGGGTGACCGAAGGGAACCCCTGGTTGAGGAATTGAAATAATTCACCTGGCACCCTGAAGGGGTGTTGTGGACAAATTTGTAGAATGTGATGTCGCTTATAGCATGATCGTTGATGAGGAGTAAGCAAATGCAAATCGATGTGACGCTTAAAAACTATCGTTGCTTTCCGGATAGATACCCAGCTAAATTCTCGCTTAGGGAAGGCACGTGGTCTGCCTTTCTAGGTGTCAATAATGTAGGAAAATCTGCGGTTTTTCGATTTCTATATGAGATGCGGAATCGGTACGACCAATTGAAAAACCAAGCTTCATTATTACAGTCACTCAAAAAAAAGAATTTAGATGGAGGTTACCTAAATTTACGTGATCCTTCTGAGATATTTCATGATCAGAATGAACGAGACATATCTTGTGAATTTCAGTTTCAGATCAGTGGCATGGGTAGCAGTATCGAGCTTTCTTTTTCTCGCGTTGATCAACACGTGCGAGTTTCAAAAATAAATGGTGTCGTTGTATCTTTCGAAGCGGGTAACGACTGGAATTTGCAGACAGGAATGGAGCTAAGTTTAGGATCGGCTCAATTCGGCTCGGTTGCGTCTATTCTTCAAGGATTCTCGATTCTAACAAAAGTGATTTATATTGGTGCGTTCAGAAATATTCTCAATATTGGAGGCAATGATCAATACTACGATATCCAAGTCGGTGACCAGTTTGTCATGCAATGGGATCGAATGAAGAATGGAAACACAAAATCTGGCAATAGAGCATGTATCGAAGTAGAACACTCGATCAAACGACTGCTTGGATTTAATTCGCTAAGTATCAACGCAGCAGAAGGAAGAACGCTTCAAGTTGTAATAAATGACCGCCCTTACAAATTACACGAGTTGGGATCTGGCATTGCTCAACTTATTCTGGTTCTAGTTAACACTGCTGCACAAAAACCATCCTACGTAATGATTGATGAACCAGAACTAAGTTTGCATCCTTCACTTCAACTAGATTTCATTTCCGAATTAGGGAAAATCGCAACACATGGGGTGCTTTTCTCCACTCATAACGTCGGCTTAGCTAGATCATGTGCTGATACCATTTATTCGGTTACAAAGTTAAGTGACGGAGTCAGCACAGTAACACAATATGATGCTACTCCCAATCTACCTGCATTTCTCGGCGAACTGAGCTACTCCAGTTATCAAGCATTAGGGTTTGAAAAAATCCTTCTCGTTGAAGGTGTCACTGATGTGCGCACCATGCAGCAGTTTCTTCGTAAGTTGCATTCGGATCACCGCATCTTATTGATTCCATTGTGTGGCAACTCGCTTATTGATCAAAATCGTGAATATGAGATAGTTGAACTCAAACGCATCTGTAAAAACGTTGCAGCATTAATCGATAGCGAGAAAGACGGCCCTGATAAGGAACTTGATCCAAGGAGAAACGCATTTCTAGCAATGTGTAAAAAGAACGGCATCAATGCTAAGGTACTCGATTACAGAGCATCCGAGAATTACCTTACTGACAGAGCGGTCAAGGCCATCAAGGGTGAAAGTTACAGAGCACTCAAATCATTTGAAAAACTAAAGGCCCTCGAACCACACTGGTCGAAAGAAGAGAATTGGAAGATCGCAGCCGAAATGTCTAGAGAAGAAATTGCACAAACTGACCTTGGACAATTTCTTTCAAGTCTTCATCAGGGTTGAACCAACACCCATTCAGGGTGCTGGGAGAATTCATTTTGACTTCTTACCAGGGGTTCCCTTCGGTCACCCCTGGCTAATATCCAACGCTCCTATCGGAGCTAAAACCGGAACGGCTCTACATTTCACCAACAACACATTACGTCTCACTCATCTTTCGATGCTGCCTGCACTTATTCAGAGTGATTGATTTCGCTGTCCGATTTCGCCTCGCGACTTCTCAGCACCGGTAGAGAACGCCAGTGGCGTTTTCCCATTCCGAGGGGGAGGTGTCGCATGGTGCAGCAGCCGGTGGTGGGTACGTTTCTGGTGGTGCTCTGTTCCCTCGTCGGGGCGGGGGTGGCCACGCAGATTGAAGAGCGGACGCGGCTCTTGGTGCTGGCCCAGGCTATCCTGTCGCCGGAACATCCTACCGTGTTGCGGGATTGTCTGAACTTTCTCTGGGTTGCTGGTGGGGCCATCCTGGGTGGTTATGTAGCGGTAGCCCTGCGTCAGGTTACGGGTCTGTTTCATATCGTTCGCAGCTTTGCAGTTTCAGTAGCAACGGCATTGGCTGTCACGCCTTATGTTCTGGTCACTTGGTTTGGCTCCTCTCTTTCTGCTGAAGCCTGTTTCATCCTCGGTTTTCTGTTTGCGGTTGCAGCCTGGCTGGCCTGGGAAGTTCTCGGCATCGTGGCGCTCCGTATCAAGCGGGCAGCACGCCTGCACGGCTGGTCTGGTGTGAAACAGGAACTGCTCGGCAAACCCACGCAAAACTCAACGGAGAAATAACCATGTGCTGGAGGTATTGGCTGATCTGGCTGCTGTGGCCTGCGTGCCTGCAAGCCCAGGTGACCATCGGCGAAAGGGCAGGGGATGCATCTGCTCCACTGCAACGTACCAGTGTCAAGGCACTGTCACTGGCGGTTGGAGAGTTTGAAATCATTGAACCCGCGCCAAGTGTAACCGGTCCACTGCTCTGGCTGACTTCTCAGACAAGCTGTGTGCAGACGCTTCACGTTGCACCGCAGCAGACCCTGGCCATCTGGATGAAACGGCGGGGAGAAGCGACTGCCAGGCTGCATCATTTTCCTGCTCGCACCGTGTCGTGGATCATTGTCATCGGAGTTCAGCCTGGCCAGTCATCGGTGATGGTGATCCGTAATGGGGCCAAGGCGGATCAGCCGCCGGAGCTGGTTGATCAAGTGGAGGTGAGCGTGGGTGGGCCGGCTCCAATGCCACCCACGCCACCTGTGGATGATGCACTGGTGAAAGCGTTGCGAACCGCCTTTCAACGCGATCAACAAGCCGGACTGGCATCGAAACCCTGGTTGCTGGCTTTAGCGGAAGTTTATCAAACCGCCTCACGCGATTCGCTTACTTCTGTCCAGACTGTTGGAGAACTAGACACCCACCTCAACAACGCCCGTCTCAAGGCAGGCATTCCTGAAGCAGACAAGACTCTGCCCGCGCTACGTGAGTGCATCCGCCAGGAATGGCTTGCTTATCTCATGATCACCGATGCCGACCATGCAGTCGTTCTCACACCTGAAACCCGTCGAGCAGCCCAACAGTTTCTTGCCCGTCTCGCCCGTGCATTGGAGGTGATTGCACCATGACTTACTTACCTTCCTTTGGACGCTGGGCTGACCCGGCACACACCGAAGCGTTCTTTGCATCGCAACCTGACCCGACCATTCGCCAGGCAGCGCCGCAGTTGTTCCAGCAGGATGACGATGCCGACGTTGACCTGTGTGTTCTCTACGAACAGGTGACCGGCAAGCGCTGGAACAGCCTGAACCAGAACCCGCGTGGTTTCTGTGTTGGTTTCGGCAACGCCAAGATGGCTTCGCTCACATTGGCGATGATGGCCTATGCCCGCGAGATTGATTGGCCCGGCGCTGATGTCGCCATCGAACCGATCTACGGCAGCTCGCGGTATGAGATCGGCAGATTGAAACATGGCTCGTCGCTCCATCGTGGCGGCGATGGCTCCGTTGGCTCGTGGGCTGCAGAGTGGTTGCTCGAATATGGCGTACTGCTCATGAAGCCGTATGGCCGAGTGGATTTATCTTTCTATCGCCTGGAGCGGTGTGCACTGTACGGCGAACAGGGCGTGGATGACAGCATTGAGGATGATGCCCGCCTGCACCCGCTGCAGAAGATGACCTTATGCGAGCACGCGGAAGATGCCTGGCACCTGATCGGACAGCTACACCCGGTGGTGCATTGCTCCAACCAGGGTTTTTCGATGCGTCGGCAATCAGATGGCATTTGTTCCGCTATCGGTAGCTGGGCTCATTGTGCCGGGTGGAGTGGACGATTCACTTTGCCTGGTGGTACTCGCGTGCTGCGTTACGACAACTCGTGGGATGGCAAAGCCGATGGCAGTGGATATCTTGGTCAGCCAATTACAGTACCTGGCCGCAATGGCCCAATTGCTCTCAATGGCAACCAGTTCCTGGTGCCTCTGGAAACGGTGCAACGCATGTGTCGTTCCGGTCGAGAGACTTATGCCATGACTGGCCCGCTCGGCTTTACGTTGCGACGTCCCCTTTTTCTTATTTGAACTTTTTTGTGAGGTGTCCTATGCCGTGGAATTTCGGTTCGCTCGTTCGTTTTGATGCCAGTCTGCTGGATAAAGTCAAACTGCGAAGATGGCTGGTGGAAGGGGCTCAACTGCTCGAACCGGCCATCATCACGCCAGGCAACATTGACAAGCTGCTGTTCGACCATTTGGATGATGTATTTCAGCGGATTGTTGACGCCATCGCCAGTTCGGAAGGCACACTTCTGGTAGGCAGTGATGGTGACCTGTTGCTGGCGGGTGAATTGCCCGTGAGTGCCGCGGAGCTGAGCCAATATCTGGCCAGCTTTGCCAACCTTCCAGAGGCATCGCGGGAAATATTGAAGGAGCATCCACGATTGATGCGTCGATTGCAGCAGTTCAGCCGGGCTGATCAGGAGTTGATTGTCGGTCAGCCGTTTCTGCTGATAGCGCTGCAACTGCTGCTGCCTTTGCTGTTTCAGTTGTTGTTCAATCGGTTTCGGAAGAATGTGGTGTAACATATGCTGGCGCTCCGCTATGTTAGCAGCATGTCGGAGCGTTTTTTTGTTGCTGAAAGTTTGTCGCCTGGCCCGGTCTCCATTACCGGGCCAGAAGCACATCACATGGCCCAGGTTCTGCGCCTCAAACCAGGCAACTCCATCGTTCTCTTTAATGGCGATGGCCACGAGTACCCCGCCAGCGTCGAGAGCGTTCAGAAAAACCTGGTGCAGGTAACGGTACTTTCGATACACACTCCACTTCGTGAACGCTCCATTTCCCTCACCATTGCCTGCCCGGTCCCCAAGGGTGATCGTACCCAGTTTCTGATCGAGAAACTAACTGAACTGGGCGTGCATCGTTTCATACCACTGAAAACCCAGCGAAGCGTAATTCACCCGGGCGAGGGGAAGCTCGACAAGCTGAATCGCTACGTGGTGGAAGCGTGTAAACAATGTGGCCGCAATGTGCTGATGTCCATCGAACCGATGATGAGCTGGCAGGATGTAGTGACAGATTCAACTCTGCCTGATCTTCGCCTGGTTGCAGATGCGTCGGGGAATGAGAGAATCTCACTCACGAACCATGCAAAGTCGGCTATGATTGCCATCGGGCCTGAAGGTGGCTGGACTTCGGATGAAATCCTGCTGGCCAGGGAGCATCGCTGGAAGTTAGTCACGTTGGCCCCTGCCATATTGCGTTTGGAAACGGCTGCACTGGCTGCAGCGGTGCTGGCCCTGGAAGGATAAATCATGCCTCGCGTTCTGATTACACCGACCACGCTCAAACATATCCATCACGATGGCCCGCACATGGCCCTGTTGCGTAAAGCCGGGATTGAAATCGTCACGCCGCCGGAGCCTTGGGATCATCAACTGGTGGAAGAAGAAGTGATCCAGTTGCTGCATGGCATCGATGCAACAATTGCCGGCATGGAGCCTTACACGGAAAGGGTATTTGCAGCCCATCCTCAGTTGAAGGTGGTTGCAAGGGTGGGCGTGGGTTACGATGCGGTGGATGTCGCTGCTGCCACCCGGCATGGCGTAGCAGTCACTATCACACCAGGCACCAATCATGAAACGGTGGCAGAACTCACCTTCGCTCTGCTGCTGGCGTTGACCAAACAGATCACCACGGACGACCGGCAGATGCGGCAAGGCATCTGGCATCGCCATGTCACCATTCCGGTACGAGGCAGCACGCTGGGCATTGTTGGTTTGGGTCGCATTGGTAAAGCAATTGCCGTGCGGGCACAAGCCTTCGGCATGAAGGTGCAAGCTTTCGAGGTGCAGCCGGATCAGGAATTTGTCAAACAACAAGGCATTCGACTGGTTGACCTGCCTACCCTGTTGCAGACGTCGGATGTCGTCAGCCTGCATGCACCCGCCACGCCGGAAACCAAGCATCTCATCAATCGGCAGACTCTCGCGATGATGAAGCCTACTGCTTTCCTGATTAACACCGCGCGAGGCGGATTGATTGATGAGCCCGCGTTGGTGGAAGCACTCAAGAACGGTAAGCTCGCTGGTGCCGGGCTGGATGTTTTTGCTGAGGAACCACCGGCCAAGGATCATCCTTTTTATCAACTCGATAACATCGTGATGACTCCACACACCGGCGGCACTGATACCAAGTCACGAATCGATATGGCCGAGCTGGCAGCCAAGGCCGTGGTCGAATTGCTGGCAGGCCGCTGGCCGGAGGAGCTTGTTGTGAATAAGGACGTTCGTGTGAGTTATGCCAGGAAGTGAGAATAGTGGATGTCATTTGAACACAAGTGGGAGTGTCTTAATCCAGCGAGGTCTTAGTCCCGTGAGGGACGTCGGATGGTAGCCGGTGGCGCAAGCCACCGGTAAAATCCAAAACGGGTGAAAAGCCCCGAATGGGGCGCTGGAAATAGAACGCTCATCCCGAGCACCCTTTCAGGGCTTGAAGAGTTTAACGATCTTCTTCCAGGGGCTAAAGCCCCTGGCTAACATCGGGTCGCCCCTTCGGGGCTGCACCGTTAACATCCATCCACCGCTAACCGCTTTCAAACTTTTACCACCGCTCATTCGGCCCGCTCGGCACCTTGATGGCGTGTTCCAGCTTCGATGGTTCATCGAGATGTTCGCCCACGGTTGTTTCGATCTCAGCAACAATCTCGTGCAGTTCTGCAACCGATTTCACCATACCCAGGCGTATCTGCAATGGCTTGCCCATCGGGATAGCTTTGCCATACCAGCCACACATTTTGCGGAACGACAGGCAGCCGAACCATTCTCCGCGCAGTTGCACTAAACTGAGAAAGTGTTTTACCATGAAACGTAGATGCTCGCGGTTGGTGGCACAGGGCAACACTTCGCCTGTTTCATCGTAATGCTTCAGTTGTGTGAAGAACCAGGGGTTGAGCAACGCACCCCGGCCAATGGCGATGGCTGCACATCCCGTTTCATGAAACATCTTCTGTGCGTCAGCAATGGTGCGAACATCACCGTTGCCTAGAACGGGAATCTGTTTCACTGCTTCGACTACTTTGCGAATGCCGGCATGATCGACCTTGCCGCCAAAGCCCTGTGATCGCGTTCGGCCATGAATGGTGATGGCTGCTACGCCTACGTCTTCAAAGGCACGAGCGAAGTAGGGTGCACTCAAGGTGGTGGGATCCCAGCCGAGTCGCATTTTCACCGTGACGGGAATGCGAACACTTTTGACCACTTCACTGACCAGGGTAACTGTAGCATCAGGATTGCACATCATAGCCGAGCCACCACCACCCTTGGTAACCTTGTGTACCGGGCAACCCATGTTGATATCGACCGCAGTGATGCCGTACCCTTCCAGCCACTGGGCAGCAGCGGATAAATGTGCTGCATCAGGGCCGTAAATCTGGATGGCCAGCGGCCTGTCGCCGGGTGCGGTGGCGAGCAATTCCATTGTTTTCGGCGTGCCCTTGAGCAAGCCGCGAGCGTTGACCAGATCACTGGTGGCCCAGCCTAGCCCGCCACATTCGCGAACTGCCATACGAAAAGCAACATTGGTGTAACCCGCCAGCGGTGCGAGGGCATAGCGAGTGGCGAGCGACAGCGGACCGATTTTTAATGGTGATTTCTGCATGGATTAAAGCTGTCGGCTTTCAGCTATCAGCTGTCAGCACGAACGATGAGTCTGTAATGTAATGGTTGTTGTATCATCATTACCCAGTTAAGTCGTCTGGCTGATAGCTGACGGCTGAAAGCTGATAGCTATTTGGAATTCCCATGAAAGTTGGCCTGGTTGGTTATTCTGGTTCAGGAAAAAGTACGGTATTCACCTGGCTCACAGGCGTTGCTCACGACCCGGCAGCGGCCCAGCGTGGCCAGACAGGCGTTGCTCGCATTCCCGATAGCCGACTGAATTGGCTCAGCGACCAATTCAAACCGAAGAAGACGACGTTTGCCACCTTGGAAGTGGTAGACACGCCGGGCCTGCTCGTGGGTGATACCAAGGATAACCCGCGCCGGCTGGCGATGATCCGTGAAGCAGATGGCTTGCTCGTAGTACTCAACGGGTTCGGCGGCGATCCGGTCAAGGAACTCGACAACTTCCGGGCTGACTGCATCCTGGCTGATCTGGAAATTGTCACCAACCGCATTCCCAAGCTGGAAGCACAGGTGAAGAAGCCCAAGCCCGCCAAGGAAAAAGAAGCTGATGAACTGGAGTTGGCCACGCTCCGCAAAGTGGTGGTAGAACTCGAAGCAGGCAAGCAGCTTTCCAAGCTCGATCTGAACGAAACGGAATCCAAGACCGTGCGTGCGTTTCAGTTACTCACGCTGAAGCCCGAACTGGTGCTGGTGAATCAGGGCGATGCCGGGCAGGCGATTCCGCCCAATCTGCTCATACATTCACCCAATGCCCTGGCAGCACCGGTCAAACTCGAGCAGGAATTGGTGGAACTCAGCGAAGAAGAACGCAAGAGCTTCATGGCAGACTTGGGCCTTACTGAGTTTTCCAAAGATAAAATCCTGCGTGGCATCTTCTATGGCATGGGTAGAATCGTGTTCCTGACCTGTGGCGAAGATGAATGCCGCAGTTGGGCGATTACCAAGGGCATCAATGCCCAGCAGGCAGCCGGCGCTATTCATACCGATCTATCGGCAGGGTTTGTGCGAGCGGAAGTAATTGGCTTTGACGATTATCAAAAAGTCGGATCGTTCAAGGAAGCCAAGACCAAAGGCGTGCTGCGCCTGGAAGGCAAAACGTACATCGTGCAGGACGGGGATATCATGAATATTCTGGCGAATAAGTGAGTGAACCGAGCCACGCACGAAGTAAGTGGTCGAAACTGATAGGCAGCCATAATTCCATCAAACTATGGCAAACGACCATTAGCCATCGGCTCGGGTAACATCGTTTGCCGGTACTCCGTCTAACGATGCCGGGGGGCTTCAAGTTGTCGAAACGTCAGCGTTACAAACTGTTGGAGGATTCGATCTGAACCTCTGGATAGTCGCCAGGATTTGTGAGAAGTTTGTCTACTATCACGAGAACCAGCTACCACAACTATCGAGCCACACGCACCGTGGGACCGGTTCCGATTCATGGGAAGACGCAAACCAACGAACCACGCCAAGAGTACAACTAAACCCCCTTCACGTGGTCACACCCTGGTCAGGTCCAGTACGACCAGACCAGGGGCCCGAGCTTGAGGGGTATTGCCGGGGTTCCATGTTGACAGTGAACTATCACTTCATCTTCACGAAGTCGCCCGGCTTCCATGTCTTCGTGAGCGCCGGTTCTGTTGGCCCGTAGAGGCGCAGAATGACGAAGTACCCTTTTCCGGGCACCGTGGCGAGCCAGTTCTTCTCCTTGCCCTCGGGTGCTTTCTGCCCGAAGTACAGGTCCGTGCTACCGTCCTCACTCTGGACCGGCTTGTCACGCGACCCGAGTGACGGGAACGGCTGGCCATTCGCAAGCCCTGAGGCGTTCTCGGCCTCGTACAGCGTCACCGACCAGAAGTTCGCGGCAGGCACGTCCTTCGGTAAGGTCACCTTGTAGTTCGTCCCGCCGGTCAGCGCTACGCCGTCACTATCGGTGAAGGCCATGACGTAGAACGCGCCCTTGCCCGGAATCTGCGAGAGCATGCCGGGGCTGACCGCGTAGTAGTTGGAGAAGAACCACGGCCGGCAATTGACATCGAGAGCCCCGCCGCGGTCCACGCGCCGCCAATTCAGGTCGAGCTTGCCGCTCGGGTTTTCGGCAGTCGCGTCGGCCATTGGGTTGATCCATCGTCGCTCGGGGTACATGCGGAGCGACCGCCCAGACACAACTTCATCGAATGCGTTTACCCGGCTCATCTTGTACGCAGTTTTCGCCGCGCGGTCGAGTATGCCCCGAGTCCGCTCATCGGGGTTGAATGGCTCGCCCTTCACGATGCCCAAGCCGGCGAGCATGCCCATCCAGTCCGAATCGGCCAGATGCGGGCCTTCCGCGTCCACCAGTTTCTTGAGTTGTTCGAATGCGCCAAAGTCGCTGCGGGGGAGCATGTTCGCAGGCACGCCCGAGGCGTCAGGGAACTTCATGGCCTTTGCCTCGCCCTTGAGCGGGTAAATCTTCGACTTCTCAATCAGGTCAACTGGCGGCTGCAGATTGCTGGCATCGGCGTAGAACGCCCGGAGGAAGATGAACACGTTGTTGGTACCCGAGCGGTAGACGAAGTGCCCTTCAGGCACGTCGCCCTTGTACCCTGGTGGCAGGAGCAGAAACTTGCCCCCCTTCCCCTGGTCCGGGCCGAAGAAACCGACGTCGCCGGCGTACTTGCCGCCATCGACGGGGATCGGCCGCTGCCAGAAGTCCAATAGGATGCCTTGCATCATGGGTGGGGCCTCGAACACCAGCGGGCCGTCCTTTCCCAGGTCGACGTAGCTCATCGCGTAGATCACGTCCGAGTTCGGCGTGGTCACCAGCGTCTTTGCATCGAGCCGCTTCTTCCACACCGGCAGGACGTTGTATCCTTCGCCGAACACTTTCTCCGAACCGGCCTTCATACCGAGGGTGTTGATGAGCGGCATCGCCCAGAGGTACGTCTGGGTAGCGCGGTGGTAGAGCATCTCATCGCGGAGGGCCTGTGCCGACTCCGCCGCAGCCCGGTTTTCCACGAACGGAAGGGCAGCGATTTTCGCCTGATGCTGAATGGATGCAGAGCTGCCTTGATCTTGCGCAATCGAAGCAGTCGGCAGCGAGCTGCTGGCGAAACAGCCAAGGATCAGACTCAACCTGGCCCAGCGGGAAACGAAAGTCATAGAAGCTAAACCCTTGAAGAGAGATGTGGGGATACACAATAACACTCACCGGCCGCGATCATTGTATTGCGACCGGTGAGCTGCAAGCATTTTATTTGACTCGAACAAGGTCCGGCAGCTTCCAGGTCTTCTTCCAGAACGGCTCGTCGGGGCCGTACAGCCGCAGCCAGATGTACGGCTTCTTGTCCATCGTCGGGATCCAGTTGGATTCCAGGCCTTCCGGAGCCTTCGGACCGACGTAGATGTCCACGCTCCCGTCGTCGTTGACCTTCATCTTGTCCTTGTCGAACGTCCCCAAGCCGGAGCGATCCTGCGGGTTATCAATGAAGCCCCAGTTGGCGTTGTCGTAGACCGTGATCGACCAGAACTGTTTGGCAGGGGTGTCCTTCGGGACTCGGATGCGGTACAGGCTGCCGGCCTCGAGCGGCTTGCCGTCTGTGTCGGCGATTGGCGCCAGGTATACTGTGCCGGCCTTCTCGTCGAGGACGGCCGGGTAGAAGGTGTAGAAGAACCAGCAGGCGGCCCGCTTGTCCACCTCCACGGCCCGATCGTTGACGAACTCGAAGCCTCGATTCTCGTCAGGAACCATGACGAAGGCCCACTTACGATCGGGCCACCACAGGTTCTTCTCGTGCAGGTCGCGGGTGAGCTTCTGGATGTAGTGGTAGGCATCGACGACGCCCCGCTCCATCGCCGCCTTCATCTTCGGCGACGGGTTGAACGGCTTGCCCTTCTCGATGCCGATCGTGGCCAGCATCCCGATCATCACCTTGTCCCGCGGCTCAACCGGTTCCACGCTGATGATGTCGTGGATGTCCTGCAGGGCGCGGATGTCGTAGTAGGGCAGCGTGTACACGGGGATGGGCAGCCCGTCCACGAATTTGGTCGGCTTGGGGTTAGCCGCATCGGCCAGCGGGTACATCTTCAGCGTCTTCGTGTAGGCGTAAGCATCGGCCGCCGTCGCCCCCTTCGCCGGGATGGAGCGAAAGACCAGGACGATGCGGTACGTCGAACTTCGGATCGGGAAATAGCCGTCGGGAATCTGTTCATTGTACCCGGGAGGGATGAGCAGATACTTGCCGCCCTTCCCCTTGTCCGCCCCGACAGGTCCGACCCCCGCGATGGTGGCTTCCCAGGCGTTGACGACCTGGCCGTACAGGCTGGCCTTCTCCGACACGGCAGGCACTTCCAGCACCACCGGCCCCTTGCGGAGGTCCGTCACCGCTGCGATGTAAGGTGTCGCCGTGTTGGCGGTGATGGCTTTGTGCTTCGTCCGCAACGTGTCCGAATACGCCAGGATGACGTTGTCTTCGACGCCCGGCAGGGCGAGCACTCCCTGGCGGAACCGCTGCATGGCCGACGCCGGCATGGCCCACACCACGGCCTCGAACGCGCGTTGGTAAGCGACCTGCTCTTCGAGATCGGGCACGGATTGTTTGGCGCCGGGGAGCGGCTGGCCGCCGGGCGTCTTGTCCTGCGCGGTCACGGCCTGCGTCAGGCAGGGGACGACGAGACAACCGAGAACCAGTGCGGTCCTGGCAAGGGAACACACCCATCTGACTGGCAGTGACCGGAACACGCGCATTCTCCTCGTGAATGAAAATTGAATCTAGGGAAGGTTAAACTAGCGAATATCGTTCTCTGGATTGAAATGTCTCTTATAAAGGTAAGCCGATAAAATAGTGGTGTCTACGTATTTTCGGCCACTTGCAGGTATGGCTATAAGCGGCGGATACGCGCTTTGACGCGCTCGGGATTAAGATGATACATCTCACCTTCACCGAATACGAAGCCTTCACCGACGCTATACGGGAAGCGTCCATGACGATGCGGATGAGTTGCCGAGAGGAGTCCAAATGGACGTTGCAGTACGCGACCGTCGGTTCCATACGCGTTCAACAAGGTTACGAAGGTGGTGGCAGCATTGCAGAGGGGGTAACTGGCAGCGATGGGTGGACTTTTTACCACCAAGCGAGGCCGGGCCACACCAACGGACAACTAACGACCAGGGATGAGGTTTTCCTGGCCCCACCGGAACGCGAGTTTTGCCTTGTCTGCCACCCAGCTCATGCCTGGCTCACGGTAACGATTCAGACTCCCTTATTGTTTGAATCAGCGCAAGAGTTAGAGTTTGCATCCTCCGCCAGACCCCAACTGCTCAAACCGCCGCCACCCTTTACTCGACAATTCACATCGCTGGTTCATCGTTTCTTCTCGGCTGCCGAATCCCGACCTCAGCTTCTGGGTTCCCCCGTTGCCTTGGACTCGTTTCAAACTGAATTACTGCTGGCAGCGAAGAATCTTTTCACGAGGTCTCAACTTTCCACAAGAGGTCACTTCGTTCGTTGGCATGAGCAAACGAAGGCAGCGGTAGAACTTGCCATGAGTCATGCTGACAACTCTCTCTCCATCCCAGACCTGGCTCGACAAAATGGCGTTCCGGAACGAACTCTCCGAACCGCCTTTCAACGATGCTATGGCCTCTCGCCAGTAGAGTTCCTTCGCTGTTATCGTCTGCATCAAGCCCGCCAACTACTTCTTCGTAGTTGTCCCGACGAGACGACCGTCACCCGGATTGCCTTCCGACTGGGTTTTTGGGATCTGGGGCGGTTCGCCGGTGCGTATCGGCGGCTCTTCGGCGAACGCCCCTCCGAGACACTTCAGAAGCCCTTTCCAGCATCAAACGGCGTACGGTTTAATCTGGCGCCTTGAGCAAAAGGCGCCATCACACATCATCAGAATTTGATGTTGAGTCGAAGACCGGCGACATATGCGGTATCACCAAGAGACGTGCCTGGCCGAATGACCTGAAAATCTGGCGTCAGGTTAACGGCAGGAGTCAGTTGGAAATTGTAAAAGACTTCGAGCCCCATGCCGTCGCGTGGGCCAAACAGAGCTTGTGGAATCGGACCAAACTCATCGCTCGCTCCCACATAAAAGCCACCAATACCAAAGGTATCACCACGGCAATGGGCGAAGGGACTATATCCACCGATTCCGCAACTCAGGAAGTAATGGATCGGTGTGGGATTGGCATCGCTGATGGATGCTCTTCCAAAGAGTCCCCAACCCCGTTTGGTTTCTTCTGAATAAACCTGCAGGTACTGATCAAATCCATAGTACAGCGTGTATGAACCCCAGCGCGTTGCAAAGCCCTGGACTGGCTTCTCCGGGTAATCGCCTGGAGGTGGTAGATTGAATTGCAAGTCGGTCATTTCCACATTCTTCCACAGTCCGCCGACGTGCTGTTCACCGGGAAGCGAGAAGAAGTTGGTTTTCACTTTCACCTCACCGCCCAGAATAATCCCCTTGGAAAAGAGATCGTCCACTCGCAGAAACTCGCGTGTCTGGTCCTGTGGATCCATCGCGAAGACTGTAATGGCTCCCCATTCACGCGGGCTGACCGCTCCGAATTGCATGGCCGAGTAAGGTAATGCCAGAAGAAAAGCAGGATTGGCAATCAATGCCTGATTCATGAATTGCGCGATACCATTTCCTCCCGCGAAATCATCCTGGTCTACTGCACCGATCACATTCTTCTTGCCCGCAAAGAGAACAAGTTCTTTCGAAAGTGGCTGAGTAAAGACAAAATCGGTGAGCATTGGGACGCCTTCCCGATCAGGCACGGGTGGCAAAGCTGCGGGAAAGATGGCGGGAGCAAAAGCGCCCGTACGCAGGCTGACATTACCGTATTCTCCCCACCAGTGCTGCAGACCAATCAGCAATTTTCCCTGGGGCATACCGCCAAATTTTTCCAGGTCCACGAGCGCTTGATACTCTCCACGACCCGTGTAGGCGAAGGCGTCTCCTTGTGCAAAGGGTGGCGGAACCGGTCGA